>NZ_JBTXLS010000010.1:0-76925 GCF_054871665.1 Myroides sp. LJL115
TTAAAGAATGTACATGGTTATAACCGTGCGGATTCTTATGGCCTTTCTTGTATGGAAATGCAAGGAGCTATCACGATTTTTACCGTAAATATTAAAAGAATACTCAAAATAGTGGATAATGAGTAGCGAATGGAGCTACTTTGTATAAAAGATAGTATAAGGCCTTTTTTTAGGCTGTTTAAGCCACCCAATAGTACAGCTAGAAAACAAATAACGCTTACAAAGAGACTTAAAAAAGTCTTTTATAAGCGTTATTTTTTGTCTTTAAAAAAGCTATTTCCTAAAAAGAGGCTACTTTATCAGTGCCCTCACAATTACCCCGAATTTTTTGAACTTCTCTGAAAATAATAAGTAATTACTTACTCAAACAATCCTTTTTTTGGCTACCTCTTGCTAAATACCCATATAGTCTTTTTTAGCTTCTATTTTTATTCAAAACCAAGATTTCTACAAGGGTTTTCAATTTCAAAAATAGGTATTAAGACCTATAAAATTCTATTTACATAATATAACTATGGGAGATATATTTTAATATTAGCATGGTTTTAACTATTTTAGAGTCATATTGACCAAATAGATTTTATTTAAACAATAACAAAATACTCATATGGAAGATTTAATGTCTAAGATACTTTTTAATGATCTTATACCAATTATAGCAATAATGCTTATAGGTTACCTTAGTGGTAAGAAAAATGTTTTTCAGCAAGGACAATCCCAAATTTTCAATAAACTTGTTTTAAATTATGCCTTACCAGCGGCACTATTTATTTCAATTGTTCGCGCTGATAGAAAAATGTTATTTCAAAATGCTACTTTAAGTATTATATCTCTTGTAGGATTAGTAGCTTTATTTATGGTATCTTACTACACTATACAATGGTTTTTCAAACGCACTAAAGCACAAGGTGCAATATGTGGCCTAGTGGCAGGGTCTCCTACAATAGGTTTTCTTGGTTATGCTGTTCTTGATCCAATTTATGGTACTGGAATTGAAACAGGCTTAGTAATTGCCATTATTGCCATTGTAGCAAATGCCATTGTTATTCCAATAGGGTTATATCTTTTAAATTCATCTAATGACTCCAACTTAAATCAAAACAATGACCACTCAAGCGCCCTAATCGAATCTTTAAAACAACCTGTTGTTTGGGCTCCTATGCTTGCTGTTTTGTTTGTCCTTATTGGAATCAAAGTACCTTCACAGATAGATCCAACTTTCCAATTACTTGCTCAAGCAAAC
Source organism: Myroides sp. LJL115 (assembly GCF_054871665.1). Classification (NCBI taxonomy): domain Bacteria; kingdom Pseudomonadati; phylum Bacteroidota; class Flavobacteriia; order Flavobacteriales; family Flavobacteriaceae; genus Myroides; species Myroides sp. LJL115. The sequence goes on from NZ_JBTXLS010000010.1 coordinate 1,244, forward strand.
TCCAGTGTTGCAGTTTTTGCTTCAGGACTTACCTTGGCCGCTTACCAATTTGAACTTAATTGGGAAACTGCTTATAATACGGTGTTTAAACTAATTATAATGCCTGGTATTTTCTTAATTGTAGGATTAGCATGCAAACTAGATAGCACGGTTTTACAAATGCTAGTTTTAGGAGTTGCTTTACCACCAGCATTCTCTGGTGTAATCATTTCAGGAAAATATAATGTTTATACTAGAGAGGCTACATCTGCCCTAGCTGTTAGTGTTATTGGTTTTATCATAGCTGCTCCGGCTTGGATATATATTACAAAAACACTGAGTAGTTAAGTTAAAAGCTACTTCCGATTATATAAACAAATGCATAACAATGCATATGGCAATAATCTAAACAAAATGACCTCCGTAGTACTACAGAGGTCATTTTGTTTAATACTCTTTCTCATTGGAGTGTTTCTATATTTACGTACTTGGAATATTTCTGCTAGAATATCTCTTTAATAAATACAGATTTTCCTAAATTAAATTTATCATTTCACCGATAAAGAAAAAGAAGCAAAGTCTTCGAGCCTTCTAAATCTTAAAAACTTAGCAAATATCTGCTTTGAATACGGAGTTTATCAACACCAATCTTAAACCGTAACCGCCTGGTATAAAGAGCACTAATTTCACTTTTAGCTAATAAAAAGCATGTTACAAAATACATACAAACATTTTTATCACTATATATGTAACATATAAAACTAGGAATTATGGACGCAACTATCGGAAAGAACATTAAATTACTTAGAGATAGAATTGGCATATCTCAAGATGATTTAGCTAAATATCTAGGTTTATCTAATAAAATGAAAATATCTAGATATGAGAATGGTACAGCCACTGTACCAACAAATCAAATGACTAAATTAGCAAATTTATTCGGGGTTGATGAGTATGACTTTTATGAAGAAGATGAAAATAATATTAAACTAAATGTCGCATTTGCTTTTAAAGCTAAGGAATTAGATGCAACAGACATAGAAACAATGGCTTCTTTTAAAAAACTTGCGATGAATTATTTGAAAAGGAAAAAAGCTATAATAGATGAATAATTTTATTCTTGAGAACAAAGCCAATGAGTTTAGAGTTAGGAATGGAATCGGAGCAATTGAGTCTATTCGCCTTAAAAGCTTATTAAGCAATTTGAATCTAATTACCGTATATAAGCCTTTAAGTAACGAATTTTCAGGAATGGCTTTAAAAATCAACAATGCTGACTCTGTAGAAAGATTTATACTCATCAACAGTAATCATTCCTTAGGAAAACAGCATTTTACAATTTGCCACGAACTTTATCATTTATTTGAACAGCAAGAATTCAATTATATGATATGTAGAACTGGTCTTTTTTATCAAAAAGACAAAGAAGAGTTTTATGCTGATTATTTTGCGGCAGTATTACTTTTACCTGAAAGTGGGATAAAGTCTTTGATACCAGAAGTAGAATTAGCTAAAGATAAAATTACAATTAAAACAATTTTAAAGCTTGAGCATTACTATTCTTGCTCGAGAGAGGCTTTATTATATAGATTACAAGATCTTATGTTGATAAGTAAATCATACGCTGAAAACTTTAAGGCATCTGTAAAGTTAAATGCTATAAGACATGGTTACAATACAGAGTTGTACTCAGCAGGTGTATTGGAATATAAATAATGTGTTTTTAGAAACAAGTTAACTAATAACGTCAAACATTTGCTGACAAATACTCTTAGCTACCTCCCTTTTCTGGTATAATTCATGTCCTTGGTTTACATAAAGCGTATATATGATACTCATTTGCTTGAACCAAGCATCGGAAGGTCTAAACTTATCTTCTTGTCCAAAAAACACCTGGATTTCTCCTTGGGGTTTCTGTGTTTCATACCTCAACCTTGTAGAAGATATTGCAAACAAATAATCGACTTTTAAGCCCGATAAACATGCTTTCCACGCAATATATCCACCAATACTAAAACCTATGATAGCAAAAGCTTCCTTTTCTAATTCTAGTAGGTTCTTGACAGCTTTATCAATACCATTCTTTATAAATTCTAGGTGAATATCCTCTTGGTTATCTTTACCTACAGAAACTCCTCCCAATTCTTGACAATCATAATATTGTAGATCAAAACACTGACCCAATATGGTGGTATAATAAGCCATCCAAGATGATTTCCCCTTTCCCCAAATATCAGAGAGTATAATTATTTTTTTCATTGTTATACTTTTTATGTCCTACATCCAACTAATAAATGCAATGGGTTGAAAAAAACTAGCGAAAGACTTTAATTGATAAATTAAAATGTTTCTGCTAGTTTAGCTAAAAATTTCATCTTCTTTTTGAGTTCCTACACTTAGAAACAGATGTCATATTTAACATTAAAACAAAAATATAAAATAGAGTACAAATTCCTGTCCTACTGTCAAATAAAACTACAGCCAAAGGATAAAAGATGTCATTAATTTCTACTTACAAAACCCTATCATATCTAACTAATAATTATCAATTGACTATATTCTAAGGCTAAGTTGATGAAACTTTCTTTTTAATGGATAGTAAGGCTTACCTTGTTCTAAGAATGGAGTTTGAATTTGTCTTAACTCCTCCTTGAGTTACATGAAGCAGAATATTCCCTTTACACGAAAACACATAAAAATATGGTTAGACTTACCAATGTTCCAATCTCTATAAAAAAATAACCACCTTAGATCATTGTCTACTTGCTTACTCTATAATAAAACACACAAATTGCCTTGTTTTTATTAAGGTAATAAATCAAGGCCTGCCTGCATTTATCCTATCTATTAAACTACTGGACAAATGTCTTTTTTATTTAATTAATACTTAATGAATTTTGTCCTTTAGAAAACATATAAAAAAATGAAGAAGGATATCCACATAATCGCTTTTGATGCTGATGACACCTTATGGGTAAACGAACCTTATTTTCAAGAAGCAGAACGACAATTCTGCGCTTTACTTGAAAGTTACCAGCCCCCATCTATTATTTCCCAAGAGCTTTTTAACACTGAAATGAAGAATTTACATCTTTATGGTTATGGCGTAAAAGGCTTTGTGTTGTGTATGATTGAAACAGCAAATATAGTATCCAACACAAGTGTTAGTTCAAGTATAATCGCTAAAATAATTGAAATCGGAAACCAACTATTACAAAAGCCCATTGTTCTTTTACAAGGCGTGGAGGAAACATTAGAATCCCTACATAAAAATTATAAGCTAGTCCTTGCCACTAAAGGAGATCTACTTGATCAAAAGAGAAAATTACATAATTCAGGCCTTGAACATTACTTTGACCACATAGAGATAATGAGCGAAAAAAAGCAAAGCGATTACAAACAACTACTATCACAGCTCGATGGTAAAGCTGAGAATCTTTTAATGCTTGGTAACTCACTCAAATCAGATATTATTCCCATCTTAGAATTAGGGGGATATGCAGCCCATATTCCATACCATGTAACCTGGGCACATGAAGAAGGTCAAAGTGAATTGGAGCATAAAAAATTACTTCAATTAAAATCTGTGGACCAGATCTTAAAATACTTACTATAAGCTCTCTTATCACCAATTACTCCTTACACGCCTGGCTATATTTTACTGGACTATACCTAGGGTAAATTCTTCCTTTCACAGCAACACTAAAAATCCTATCGTAGTAAATAGTTTGCCATAGCAATAGTGTTGCTTGAAAAGGTAGTCTCTAGAATTTTAACATCTATGCCTTAAAACAAAAAAGACAATTAGCTAAATGCTAAAAAGCTATTCATTATTTTTTTCACTCACAAGTCTATTTATACCAGAAATAATTACTTTATACCTCCATTTTATACCATATCATTTTACAAAACACATATAAAAAGCAATTTTTAAGCCTCCCGGTAAAAAATCTATTACATTTTTTGTGGATATGGCATTCTTAAAAGTGAAAAAAAAAGCAATTTACAGATGCTAATTGCTACATATTTTTTATTATATTTTTTAAATATACAAGCTTTACCAAACAATATTGATTTAAAAACAAACTTTGTTTTTGAAGAAAAACTTTACCTCAAATCCCCATATAAATCGCCTATTAAGTAATATCTTTGCAGTTCATTATAAAAACAAAATGTACATTAAAAAAAATAAAATGTTTCGTCGGACTCGGTATCTACTTTACAAAGAGACCCTTGTAGATTTCAACGAACATATTTGGGCCTTTATTGGGTCATTTATAGGTTTAGGTATTATTAGTTATTTGCATTTTGAACTATTTTCAAAAGCAGATTTCACTCTTTTAATTGGTTCCTTTGGAGCTAGTTGTGTTTTGATTTACGGAGCTATTGGTAGTCCCTTAGCTCAACCTAAAAATTTATTTTTAGGGCATATTATTTCCGCTATAGTTGGGGTGACCATTTATAAGTTAATAGGTCTTCATTTATGGGTAGCCGCGCCTTTAGCTGTTTCCATATCTATTATTGGCATGCAAATGGCCAAGGCATTACATCCTCCTGGTGGAGCTACAGCTTTGATTGCTGTAACAGGTGGGGAGAGTATAACTAGCTTGGGGTATGAATATGTTGTTTCCCCAGTAATAACTGGAGTATCCATTTTATTTGTAGTAGCATTGATATTCAATAACATACCTCATAAAAGGCAATATCCTGTGAAATCTTTTATTCGCATACACAAAATATCGATAAGGAAGTCCTTTTCAAAGCAAACATAAATACTTAGAGCTCTACTTTATGGTATGTATTATCCATAAACTATTTATTATTAGGGCATATAAAAACTTTAAACTAACCTAAATATAGCTATATAGTTAGGCCGTATCTAAAAAACGCTCTATTGTTTGTTTAGCTAATAAAGCAAATGGAGAGTTGAGATGCTTTAGCTATTTTACAAGTTGCATTTTACTTGTGAAGATGCATTAAAGCTTTATTAAAATCAAAATTCAATGATTACTAGAAAAAAAATCACTTATCATAACTTATTCAGACTAGTACTTGCCTCTAGTATGGTTAGTATTGTTAGTGTAATATTAGTTTTTATTACTCAGCAACTAACAGAACACCTAGAAGAATATATTTTCCATCAGGTAAACAATACTCAGAAATTATTATTTATATTTTTACCTACACTAGGAATAACAACGATATATTTTCTGCGTAAATTCCTTTTTAAAGGTCGTAAAAACAAGGGAATAACAGAGATTTATAAAACCTTAGACCAACGAAAAGACCATTTACCTTTATTTAAAATACCCTCCCATTTGATTAATGGTTTTCTTACAGTGATAACTGGAGGTTCCACAGGTATAGAGGTATCCTCTGTGGTGGCTACAGCTACGGTTGGAAATGCAGCCTATACTAGCCATTTTTCTGCTAACGTTTTTAAAAAAGAACTAATTTGCGCTGGTGTCACAGCTGGTGTAGCAGTATTGTTTGCCAGTCCCCTAGCAGGTTTACTTTTCGCTTTAGAAGTGATTGCAAGAAAAAAAAGTAAAACTTTAATTATTAGCTGTGGTACTTCGGCTTTATTAGCTTGGGTTTTCATCTACGCTCTTGATTATAAACCTTTAATAGCAATTCAAGTAGAAAACTGGAATGTATATGCACTTCCTCTTTTTTTAGTACTAAGTATATTTGCAGGATTGCTATCCGTGTATTTTACTTTATTGGTTACTAGAGTAAAAAAAATATTTGGTAATATTAACAACAATTTCATTAGAGTTAATTTAGGGGCAATCTCAGTTGGGTTATTTATATTTACCTTCCCAGCATTATATGGAGATAGTTATATGGGGTTAAAGCAAATTTTATACCAACCTGAGTCCATTTCTTTACTAGGATTAATGCTTTTAATTCTATTAAAGCCTTTGGTAGCATCCCTTACTTTAGGGGCTGGTGGAGATGGTGGAGTCTTTGCTCCAAGTATAGTTGTGGGGGCGTTTTTGGGACTTTTCTTCGCTCAAATATGCAACAGTGTGTTTGACTTTCAAGTAATTCCCATTAATTTTGCTTTAGTAGGGGCAGCAGCGACGCTTTCGGCTTCTATCTACGCTCCCTTTACAGCATTATTCCTCGTATGTAGTATTGCTCCTAATGGTTATCAACTTTTTATTCCAATATTATTGGCAAATCTAACGGCCAATTATTTCTCTAAGATCATCCTACCATACAACGTGTATACGTATGATTTTTATTTAAATAAGAAATAATTACTATTGTATAAAAAACATTATTCCAAATTTGCTTTTATAATATAAGGGTACAAATGAAAGCTATTATATCGGTGGACTTTAACTTCGCCTATTTTTCGAATTAATATAGCATCCCCTAAGTCATACAAACAGACCATACAATAGACTCTTAATCCTAAAGAACTTTATAGTTTAATTCAATAAAATATTTAGCAGTTTATTACTTAAGAGTCTACTAGCTGTTATTTAATTATTTGCATTTATTCACGCAAAAAGATGCTTTGGCCTTCTTTAATGGTTTGCACTACTTTAATGTCTTTAATATCTTGACTACTCACTTTTAATGGATTCTGATCTAGAATCACAAAATCAGCTAATTTTCCAGTACTTAATGAACCTTTTGTATCCTCTTCAAAAAATTCATAAGCAGCATTTTGTGTAATAGCTTCTATGGCCTGATAAGGAGTAATTCTTTGCTCTGGTCCTATGACAACTCCCGAGCGTGATTCTCTATTTACAGCCGTCCAAATAGTAAAAAGAGGATTAATAGGTGTTACTGTAGCATCGGAGTGATTGGTAGGTTTTAATCCTAATTCAATAGCACTAGCCATTGGACTTAGGAAAAAAGCTCTTTCACGACCTAAGTTCTCTAGGTGAACATCTCCCCAAAAATAAGCGTGATTAGTAAAAAAGGAAGGCTCCATATTATACTCTTTAAGAGCTACTAATTGATCAGGTCGCACAAACTGAGAGTGAATAACAATAGTTCTTCTATCCTTATCTAAAGGTTCACCAAGCTTTTCACTAGCATACTGGTGAGCATCTAAAATCATATCAATAGTAGCATCTCCATTACCGTGAATAAAGAGTTGATTATCCTTTGCATATGCAGTTAGGAATATATCTCTTAACTCCTGGGTATTTAAACTAGGAAGTCCTCTACAATCATGACTACATCCAGGAACCTCCGTTAAGAAAGGTTTGGTAAAATAGGCAGTTTTTCCCTGGGGAGATCCATCTGCAACGACCTTAGTTCCTTGTACTTTAAAGTGATTTTTATACGTTTTGAAGTTCATAGTAGGATCACTAAGATTTTGCTCTAAATCATTACTTCCCCCTAAAGCTATTAGATCTATCTTTAACTTGCCTGCATCTGCTTGAGATTGAAAAAAATCAATACTACTACAATCACTCATTCCATCTTGAGCTGTTGTAATACCATTGGATGCATAATATAACTGTGTAGCATCAAAATACTTAGGCTTCCCTTTGGCTAAAATCTCTAACATATTACCAACAAAGGGGTACATGGCTGTTTCTTGAACTAAACCATCTGGCTCATTTGAGTTAGTCATACGTTGAATATTACCCCCTGGTGGATTAGGAGTGTCAGCCGTTACATTCATAAGCTCTAAGGCCATGGAATTGGCTACTCCCATATGTCCACTAATATGTTGTAAATAAACAGGGTTATTAGGTAGTACACGATCTATTTGCTCTTTGGTTGGATGGGTTCTTTCCTTTAACTGTCCATCGTCATAGCCCCATGCAAAAATCCACTCTTTATCGGGTATATTATTTTCCACCTTATAGGCTTTAATCCTAGTTAGGATATCTTCTATATTAGTAACATCACCAATAGGAGCAGGACTTAAGTCCACTTGTCCCATGGTGTTGGAAACCATACCAAAATGGCTGTGAGGATCAATAAACCCAGGTAATAAGGTTTTACCCTGTAAATCAACCTGAGTGGCAGTAGAGTAATTCTCAAAGGCCTCTTCTTTGCTACCTACAAAGACAATCTTTCCATCTTTCTCTACTATAGCCTCGGCATAAGTTGGGCTAGAAGACTCCATGGTAAGAATATCTCCATTGAAATAGACCTTAGCACTTTGCTGCTCTTTTACTCCTTGATCAACTAGAGTAGCTCCGTCTTTACAACTATAAAACAATACCAGCACCAAGGCGCTATATAATATCTTTTTCATTTAATTGCTTTTATATTTTTTCTACTTTTAATCAATTATAATTGCTTCTACTTTTTGAAGTTTATTCCAAGGTTTGCTGGCCTCCTCCGTTTACAAAAATCGTTTGTCCACTTACCCACTGGGAAATAGGGCTAGCAAAATACAGCATCGCCCCTGCAATGTCCTCTGGGGTACCCAAGCATTTAATTGGGGTGTGCTTTAACATAGAGGCTTCTATCTCTGGAGTAAGCACACTTTCTAAGGCCGCTGTTCTTGTGGCACCTGGACCAACTGCGTTTATACGTACTATTGGACCAAAATCATAAGCCAGATTTGCTACCATATGGTTTACAGATGCTTTAGATCCTGCATAACCACTCATATTAGGACTTTTATTTATACTTGCCATTGAGGTGGTAAATACAATAGAGCCATAACCTGCCTTATTCATATGAGGAACGACCAATTGACACAATCTCCATCCACTAAAAACATTTAACTGATAGTCTCTTTTAATGTCCTCTACAGAGATCTTAAAAGGATTTTCACGTCCTCCTCCTCCTCCCCCGGCATTATTGATTAAGATGTGAATACTGCCTAATTCATCTAGGGTTGTTACTACTAGATTCTCTAGGTCCTTATCTTGTAAAACATTACAATGAACAGCTATAGCTTTTACTCCTAACTTTTGTATTTCTAGGGCAGTCTTTGTTGCTTTTTCAATATCGTAATCTCCTATACAAATAGATGCTCCATACTGGGCTAACAAAAGAGCCGTGGCTTTTCCTATGCCACTTGCACCACCTGTTACTATGGCTACTTTGCCTGTTAAATCGAATAATTTATTTTCTTGCATATGCTTTGTTTAATATAGGTTTACTTTCCTATAAAGATACCCCTATTTTAACCATTGCACTAAGCTTTAGATGACTTTTTGGCACAAATACACTTTTTAAAATTATGTGTTTTCCTATTAAAACTAGAATTGTACAACTATGCCAATACCTATATACTATATTTTCTTTTTACAAAAAGTTATCTAACACACTCTTTTTACCATACTTAAAAGTATTCTACTACAAACTACCCATACATTTTACTATTGACTTATCCTCTAATAACACTTTTTGTTATTGCACAAATCCAAATGATAAAATACCATCTACATAAAAGCAAAAAGCCAACAAAGCTCCTTACTAAGCCAATAGTAAAGAGCAACAACACCTTTACAAAAACACACTATCAGTGCTTATTTTACATAAAAATCAACCATACATTGACTTAATTATCAATAAAATTTAGACTTAATAAATATTTTATGTTAATTTTAAGATGTATATTAACCAATATAATTAGAATCTATGGACAATGAAAACCCAATTGTAAAAAAAGTACTCAGTGACGCGTACACTTTAAATCCTGTTGATCACCAGCCAGATGCAAATAAATCTGCCCCTGTGAATAATAAACAGAAAACCATGCCATGGGCAGATGAAATAGGAAATTACCAAAGAAATAGAGGCATACCCACTAAATGCATCAAGGACAGTAAAATCTATATTGTTGGTTCGGGAATTGCAGGTTTATCTGCTGCATATTACTTTATAAGAGATGCTGGGGCAACACCTAGTAATATTGTCTTTTTAGAGCAATTAGACGTAGAGGGAGGTTCTTTAGATGGAGCCGGAAATGCTACAATAGGTTATCTATGTAGAGGTCAAAGAGAAATGGACATGACCTATGAAAACGTTTGGGATATGTACCAAAACATTCCTGCTTTGGAACTACCACCTCCATATAGTGTGCTAGATGAATACCGACTTATCAATGATAATGATAAAAACTATTCTGTATCTCGTTTAATTCATAAAAAGGGAATCATTCAAAGTTTTGATAGTTTTGGGCTAAGTAAGAAAGACCAATACGCTATTGTAAAAATTCTTTTAAAAAGAAAAGAGGAGTTAGATGATATGACCATTGAAGAATACTTCTCAGAGAGTTTCTTAGCTAGTAAATTCTGGACTTTTTGGAGAACCATGTTTGCTTTTCAAAATTGGCATAGTTTATTAGAATTCAAACTATATGTACATCGATTCTTACATGATATTGACGGATTACATGACTTCACAGCGTTAGTATTCCCTAAATACAACCAACACGATACCTTTATTAAACCTTTAGGAGGTTATTTAAATAAGCAAGGGGTAAAACTAGAATTAGACATTCTAGTAGAAGACTTGGATTTTAAAGAAATAGATGGTAAAAAGTATGTAGATACTATTCACACCGTTAAATCTGGCCAAAAACAAACCATTGCAGTTAATCCACAAGATTATGTTATTGTAACTACAGGATCCATGACAGAGGATACTTTCTATGGAAATAATGACAAGGCACCGGTTGTGGAAATTGACAACTCTACAAGTGGAATGAGTCCAGGTTGGAAATTATGGAAAAACTTAGCAGCGAAGGATAAAACCTTTGGTCATCCAGAGAAATTCTGCTCTAATATTGACAAAAGTGGTTGGATGAGTGCTACTCTTACTTGTCGCCCATCTGCCTTTGTAGAAAAACTTAAAAAACACGCTGCCAACGATCCTTATTCTGGTAGAACCGTAACAGGGGGAATTATTACCATTACAGATTCCAATTGGATTTTGAGCTTTACTTGTGAAAGACAACCACACTTCCCTGAGCAACCTAAAGATGTATTAGTAGTTTGGGTATATGCTCTACTAATGGACAAAGAAGGAAATTACGTTAAAAAATGTATGCCAGAATGTACCGGAGATGAAATTCTTGCAGAATTGTGTTATCACTTAGATTTAGAGAATCAATTTGATAATGTAAAACAAAATACTATCGTTAGAACTTCTTATATGCCGTACATTACTTCTATGTTTATGCCTAGAAAAACGGGAGATAGACCTGCTATTGTGCCTCAAAATTATCCTAACTTAGGTTTAGTAGGACAGTTTGTAGAAACAGACAATGACGTAGTATTTACCATGGAAAGCTCTATTAGAACAGCAAGAGTAGCTGTATATGGGTTAACTAATTCTAATAAACAAGTTCCGGATATTGCTCCGTTCCAATACGATATCCGCCAGTTATTAAAAGCAGTTAAAGCTCTTAACGACGGTAAGAGTTTTGTTGGAGAAGGAATTTTAAAACGTTTATTAAAAGGAACCTATTACGAGCATGTCTTACCTGTTGACAAAATAGAAAATCCAGATCCTAATGAAATTGATCCACACAAAGAACCAGAGGGATTCTTTGCTGAACAATTCACCAGATTAAAAGACTGGATGAAACATATGTAAAATTTTCTTGTCTAAATCATTCTTAAACAAAAAAGGGGGAGAAATCTTTTAAAAAGAGGAACTCCCCTTTTCTTTTATCCCTGTTTTCAGCCATTTTATGCGCCTTTTTTGGTGAAAAAAAAATATCATCGTACTATTGTAATGCAGTTCCCATTCTAAAAAAGGTAGAAGCGGCATTTGTTTTAAAGTTGCAAAAAATCGCCTCTCCTTTTTTAAAACTAGAAGTACAAATTGAATTGAAAATCAAAATAGGTGGATTTTATAAAGCATAATTAAATTGGTTTAGAAAGACCCTTGAGGTAAATAATTATTTTTTATAAAATAAATCGCTGTTAGAAAAGACTTGTGGATATATCTATAGGTCTTTTTATTTTTATGGCTTTTAAAAACAAAAAAGGCAGAATTCCCTATGGGGATTCCTACCTTTTTAATAATTTATTTTTCTTATTATAAATGCGATAAGACATAGTGTCTAGTAATGCACGTATTATTTATTTATTTTTTAACCGGTAAGCTTCTAGTAAGCCATCCGCTTCTACTAGCTGTAGCAATAGCATAAGGAGTTATCCAAAATAAAGTAAATGCATAGAAGATACTATAGGTATAGGCCCATAGAGAGTTTTTAATGTTGTATTTTCTAGCATAGAATAAAACCTGAATACTAGAGAATACAAGAATACCTACCAAAGCAGTTGTAATGGATCGCACTGGAAAAGCGATTAAAAAGTAAAGCATTGAGATACATAAAGGATAAGCTAAAATAACTTTAATCCATTGGTTTAAGAGTAAAACCCTTGCCCCTATTTTACTGCTTTCTCTAAAATTAGAAAAGGCAAATTTACTCATCATGATATTTTCTCTAACATTACTTCTCTCCCAACGAATAAACATCTTATAAAGTCCTTTATATTGCTTAGGCGTATTAGTAAGTACATATGCATTCTTTTGAAATAGTACATGATAACCTTGTTTTAATATAAAGTTAGTCATTGATCTATCTTCTCCAATATCCGAGGCCACTCCCATAAAGGTTTGGTTTATCCACTGCTCTAAAATAGGTAAGACTGCCTTCTTTTTGTAAGCCGCTAAGGCCCCTGGAGTACATAAAACCGTTTTTATAGCACTTTGGGCAGAGCGAACAAACTCGAAACTAAACACAAAACTAACATTAAGCATCTTTGGGATAATCCCCTCTTTAGTATTTAAAACCAAAACATTACCCGCCACAGCTCCACATAAAGGATCTACAGAGAATGGACTCACTAATTGTCTAAGGGTATCTCCTTGTACAATAGAATCGCTATCTACTGTTACATACACTTCTCCTTTACCCATTTTAAAACCTCTGTAAAGAGCATGGCGTTTTCCCATATTTTTGGGTTGTTGGAATATTTTTATGCTTTGTCCTAACTCCTTAGCTGCTTTTTGCATCCATTGCCAAGTATCGTCCTTACTTCCATCATCAAAGGATAAAATTTCCAACTTATCCTTAGGGTAATCACTTTGTGCTAAACTATGTAAGGTATCATATACTAAGCGTCCTTCATTATAAGCGGGAACTATAACCGTACAATAAGGTAAATCTTCATCCAAGGCCATATCAACTGGCTTATATCTTAAGTAATTGTAAAACAAATACAATAAAAACAATACCTCTATAGACAATAGTATTCCACTTATAATCACAAGAATTTCTGTAAAACCTCCAAAGTTTGGTGTCTCTTGAAAATAAGAGGAATTGGAGAAATTATACACAAAAAAAGCGCTGGAAAATAATAAAGCCAAACTACAAAAAAGTACTAAGTAGTCTTTTTTGCCCATGGCCTGGTTATTAAAATTAAATTTTGAAAAATCTTTTGCCTGCATAACTCTATAATTATAATTAATTCTATCCAAGCCCTGAATTGTTCTCTAGGAGTATCGAGTTGTTAATTTAACTTTTAACACCAAGACTTGTATAGTATAGGAAACAACATATATGCCAATACCTACGCTAGGTGCAAACCATGGCTATATATCTTATAAAGTTTCTCATTATGGGGTTTATCGCTACATAGATTAACCCTTATGGTGGTAAACTTTCCCTTATTTAACTAACTGATAACAAACATCTTAATTGTTAAATTTTAACATAAAATGATTTTCACCTGACTTTATTTACTTGTTTTGCTCTTATTTTAAGCAAGGATCTACTTCCCTATTGTTACTTAAATTCTCCTTTAGCTGTATAAACAGATTCTAAAAAAAAGCTTGGTTAGTAATTACCCTTATAAAAGACTCTAATGTTATTTTACTTTATTATTTTTGTCAAAAACACTACAACATGATAATCATAGATTCCTTTTCTAATGACGCTTATTTTAACATAGCCTTAGAAGAATACTTATTATATAAATACCCCAAGAAGGATATTTTCCTTTTGTATATTAATGCTCCTTCTATTATAGTGGGTAAGTTTCAAAATACCTTAGCAGAAATCAATCTAGAGTATATAGAACAAAATAATATAAAGGTAGTTAGACGCATGAGTGGCGGTGGGGCTGTGTACCACGATTTAGGAAATTTAAATTTTTCCTTCCACAGTGAGCTTAACCAAAGTGAATTCATGGACTTCTCTAAGTTTACCAAGCCTGTATTAAATGTATTACAAGCCAAGGGAGTACCAGCGGTATTAGAAGGTCGTAATGACTTATATGTAGATGGTAAGAAGTTTAGTGGGAATGCAAAATTGGCGCGCAATGGTAAAGTAATCCAACATGGAACTATCTTATTTGATTCCAATATGGATATCTTATCTGATGCTTTAAAGGTTAATCCATTAAAGTATAAGGACAAAGCTGTTAAATCTAATCGTTCTAGAGTAATAAACTTAAAAGAATGCTTTAAAGATCCTATTACAATTACGGATTTAAAAGAAGCTTTAATCCAAGAAATGATTAGCCTATTCCCAGAATCTACTCAATATACTCTTACTAAGGAGGATGTCAAAGAGATAATGGAATTAGTAGAACAAAAATACAATACATGGGATTGGAATTTTGGTTTCTCTCCAAAATACAATTTCAAAAATGCCATTAAAGTACCTGCTGGATACATTGAAATTCACCTAGATGTACAAAGAGGTGGTAAAATAGAAGCTGCCAAGATTTTCGGAGATTTCTTTGCCTCTAATCCAATTGAGGAATTAGAAGAAATGCTACTAGAGAAAAACCATGATGTGGCTGAAATACAAGAGCTTTTAGAGAGTATAGATGTAACTAAATACTTTGGAAAAGTTACTCCTTTAGAAATCATAGAACTTTTTAAATAGAACAATACTAGAGAGATTATCTTACTTAAATAAATAACAAAAGGTCTATAAAACTAGTTTTATGGACCTTTTGTTATTCTTATACCCAAGGGGGGATAGTTTTAGTAGAGATTATAAAATCTAACTCTTCTTACTCTTTAAGAAAATCATGGCTACAATCGTTGTTGCAATACCAAAAATCATGGCAAAGCTACTAAAGCCTATGGCAAAACTCTCATAATTAAAATACTCCTTGGCTAGATCAACACTTGGATAATAACCTAACTCCACACTCCTTTGAATGGCATTTTGAAAATAATCAGGTGTGATAACATAGGAGATAATCCACTGGGTTAAAGGACCTAATACAGCAATCAACACCGATAACACACTACCACAAAGTAATCCTTGTACATAATTCATAGAGTTATTATACAAGGTCTTTTTGCTATCCTTTAATGCCAATACCATTATCCAAACCGCTGGAATAGCAAATAGATTCGTCCAATACATATGCTGATCGATATAGGTAGAATGAAGACCAACTATTCTCTCTGCTACCATCTATACTAAGGTCATAATACTAAAGTAGATAGCCCACTTAATTTGTGTTAGAATCCATTTCATAACAAGAAGTTTTAAGGTTTTTTATAGAGGTTGTGGATGTCCTTTATGGTCTCTTGGCAAAGTTTGCCTAATACCTCTAGATCTATATCTTTTAGTTTATTGACATAAATACATGATTTTCCCATTTTATACTTCCCTAAAGTCTGTAAAAGAATATTACTTTGAGGGGTATCGCTATAGACATATAAACTAAAGGCTGCTTTTCGAGGAGAAAAGCCTAGTATTGGCGCCTGTCCACTATGTCCGCTTTGGTAGGTATAACTATAACTACCAAAGCCAATAATACTTGGTCCCCACATTGTAGGGGTCAGTCCGCTTAGATTTTGGAAAAAATCAATAAGCTCAAAGGCTTCCTCTTTTTTTTGTTCTGTGGTACAAAAAGAGTTTATAAAGTCCTTTACCTGAACAGAGCTCGGCATTGTTTTATTTTTAGCCATAGACAAAACGCTTGCTTAATCAATACATTTAATACTCTAACTCACTACTACTTAATAAAACAAATCACAAAATAGTCCTTAGTTAAAGTATACTCTAAAGTACTAAATATACTTGCAGCTTTTTTTAAAAAGCTCCACTTTAACACTTGTGAATTTATGGGGCTTTTCCCTAGTGTTTTACTTAAAATCTTTTAATTGTTTAATAATTGCTATTTTTGAAGCTATGCCTTGAAAAACGGGGCTAAATACAAAAAAGAAAAAAATACAACTATGAAAAAAATGATTTTAGCTCTTTGTCTTGGAGCTTTTACTTTAGGAGTTCATGCACAAGAAAAAAAGCAGAACCCAGTTCCTTATACTTCGTCTATAAAAACAGGTGATCTTTTATATATTTCTGGCCAAGTTGGAATTAACCCTACTACTTCTACTCTAGCTAGTGAGAGCTTTGAGGTAGAAACAAAACAGGTAATGGAAAATCTTAAAAGTGAACTTGCAAAACACGGACTTACAATGGATGATATAGTAAGTACAATTATTTACTTAAAAGATATGGACCACTACCAAAGACTTAACCAAGTATATGGTAGCTTCTTTAGCGAAAGATTCCCTACTAGAACTTGTATTGCTGTAGCAAACTTACCTGCTAATGCATCGGTTGAAATATCAGCTGTTGCCGAGTTTAAAAACAAAAAATAACCTATACAGTACATTGTCTATTTTGACAGATAATACTCTAGAGGAAATACCTAAAAAGGTTCACCTATTATGGGTTGAGCCTTTTTGTCTTTTTATAACGTCTTGTTTTTTATTTTTCTATACATTTAAGCAGAGATTTATAGTCGATGAAATCAAATAAAAATACTAACGCATTATCCAACCCCCTTTAAAGTATACTAAATGGATTTCCCAAACACTATCACAGGTAATGATATAACCTTAGAAAAAATAAAAACAAACCAAGCTGGCTTTATTTTAGAACTGGTAAATACCCCTACTTGGCTGGAGTTTATAGGACAAAGGAATGTACACACTTTACAACAGTCGGTAGAGTACATCGAAAAGATAATTCAAAATCAAGACTTTGAGTATTATTGTATCCTAGATAAAGAGCAACAAACCTTAGGGGTGATTAGCTTTATAAAAAGAGATTATCTTCCTCTATGGGATTTAGGTTTTGCACTACTACCTACCAACGCTAAAAAAGGAATTGCCTTTTTAGCCTGTAATCTATTTATAGACTACCTGAAAGAAAATACTTCAATTAAAGAAATTTGTGCTATCACAGATCCTCAAAACCAAAGATCTATCTCTTTACTGCAAAGGCTTTGTTTTAACAGGATCAAATCCATTAGGATAGACCAAGATTCTTTGGAGTATTTTATTTTAGACCTATAGCTTATCTTACACCCCTTACAAATGGATACTCAAAAAACAGGCCTTAGTCTAGTGTTTTTTTAATCTTCTTCTCTGTTATAATAATCAATAAGATAGAATAGCCCACAAATAACCCCATAGATACCTCAGTGACAAACCTATTGCTATAATGATCTAAAAGGATGAATTGCATCCCATAAATAATAGGCAAGATATATATCCACCTCTTAAAAAAATACCGTTGAGAAAATGTCCATGATGCTTGACTTTTCATAGAGCTATTAGTTCTATAGCCTATCCATGTATTTATTTTTTTTACTTGATAGAAGTAAAACACAATAACAATACAAGATATTAAGGCATCAACTATAATTATTTCTTGATAGTTATTTATAAAAGAACTAAACACATTACACTGTATTTAAATAAATTACATCCAAAAGTAAAGATAAATAAAATCCTCTTTTTTAAAAATAAATTCTTTTACGAATACTTAATAAAAGACATATAAAGGTAAATTCAATTTCTATTGTTCCAATTGCTGTTTATTTATTGTTAATTTTGTCTTTGAGCACAAAATAGAAAATTTCAATCCAGCTATAACCTTTAAAACACACCACCACTTATGCAAAAATTTCTACAAAGAAAAGATATCCATATCTCAAGTAAACGCTATTTTATTGATGCTATGGGAGCTATGGCTTATGGATTATTTGCAACTTTACTAGTAGGGACAATTTTAAAGACTATAGGAGAAGAATTTCATATTCCTTTTTTAAATGAGGTCATCTGGCCTTTTGCCAATCAGGCAACAGGTCCTGTTATTGCTCTTGCAATTGCCTATAGTTTAAAAGCTCCTCAGCTTGTTTTATTTTCCTCTGCCGTTGTGGGAGTAGCCTCTTACCAATTAGGTGGTCCATTAGGAGTATTTATAGCCACCATTATAGCCGTAGAAATTGGTAAAGCCATATCTGGGGAAACAAGAATAGATATTGTAGTTACCCCTATTATCACTGTGGTTACAGGAGTGGTATTAGCTCAATTTATTGGACCTAGTGTTAATAGTCTTATGCAGTGGATAGGACAAGTTATTATTTTAGCAACCGACGCTAATCCACTTATAATGGGTGTAGTTCTCTCGGTAGTAGTAGGTATGGTTTTAACCCTTCCTATCTCCTCTGCAGCGCTTTGTTTGATGCTACAATTAGATGGTATAGCTGCTGGAGCCGCAACTATTGGTTGTTGCGCTCAAATGATTGGTTTTGCAACCATTAGTTATAAAGACAATGGTATAAAAGGAGTTTTAGCCCAAGGTCTTGGAACTAGTATGTTACAAGTTCCTAATATTTACAAGAACTGGAAAATATGGATACCACCTACTTTGACTGCTGCTATAATAGGCCCTATTGCTATTTTGTTTTTTAATATGCAAAATACTGCCTTAGAATCTGGTATGGGAAGCTGCGGACTGGTTGGCCAAATTGGTACCTTTAACGCTATGAAAGAGTCCTATTCTATGTCCTATATTGTAATGGCTATTCTAGGCCTTCAGTTTATCTTACCTATGGTAATTTCCTATCTTATTTACCTAGTTATGAAAAAAAGACATTGGATTAAAGATGGAGATATGACTCTGTTTTAACCTCTTTCTAAAAACATAAAATAGAGTTCGCATACTAGAAACCCAACAATATACCATATTACCTTAACTGCGCTAAAGCTATATTTTGCTCATAACTCTTGCTTGCATCTAAGCCAAAGAAAGAGAAAACCTCTTGTTTTATAGCCATATTATTGGGGTTGCGTAAATCGAATTCCCCTTGCCAGTTGTTCATATCATTCCAATAAGGATCATTGCTATTGGCATCTATTGCCTTTTGTAAATAATCTGTATCCAATCCAAAGCCCACCCAAATATTAGTGTAAGGATTATCCATTCCATTATCATCCACATTACAAAGGTACTTATCCAACTTATCTACAGTAGTTTGCTTAAAAATAAGTCCATATTGCAAATAAACGCAATCACTATCTTTAGAATTTATACTTCTCCCATAAGAAATAAGCATATCTAATTCTCCTGGTTCTAAGGGTAAGTTTCCTATAATGGGATTTTGACCATAGAAAAAAACATTGTCCAAAATACTTTGAGAAGGTAATGCCTGACAAGAAGCTAACTCTTTAAGATCAACCATTGGAGTATCACTTATCTTATGATACACTTTTACAATTAAAGCAGTACTCATAATATTGGTTAGTCCATAGTTCTTAGCCTTTTTAAACTCGGGATCTTTTTTCAAACGCGCTACATCAAGCAAGATTCTACCAAAGCCCCACTTTCTACGTTCTATTTTAAAGCTAAAAAAGTCTCCTTCTTTATATTTATAACGCTTACGAGTAGCCATTGAAAAAGCAGTAATCTGCTCTAATTCCTCTTTAGTTGTATCTTTTATCCAAGTATCTAACCACTTTTGCAAAAAAACAATATCCTTATCTTCAAAGGACTCACTATAAAAGGTAGTCTGAGTAGAATAGTTTGCTATACACAAATAAGAAGAGGAGAATTTGAAATAAACTCCTTTATCACTAAAAGAGTTCATAGCTGTGTAATTAAGCTTTTTAGGCTTCCCCTTGGCTGTCTTAGGTAGTAGGATTGACCTATTGTGGCTAGTATGCTCTTGAAGTTCTTTCTCAAAATAGTAATCCTTATCTACTTTAATTTGCTTAACAATAGTATCCTTATCAAAATATAAATAAGAGTCATTTAAAAAAACTAGCTCCCAAGAATCTTGCACTGGTTGTAATCCCAGGTATTTTCGCTGCTCATTATTTAGTAAAAAAGGTGTCTCCATGATAAGTAAAAGTATAATTAAGTCCCTTGAAGAATTCAAGAAAGAAGAAAGAACAATGCACTAATCTAATATAAAAATAACGAGTACATTAAAAAAACCTTATAATTATTGTGTCGCCTACAAAATAGATGGAGTCCATTATTTGGTTAAAATGGTATATTCTATTTCTTTGTCTTTTGTAAAACAATGGTATCAATTTTCTTTTGAATTAGATTTATTCTCTCCAGCCAATAAGCAATACCTTCTAGGTTAGTAACCCCTTGCTTTAGATAGTTTCTATTTACTGCCTGGAGTTTGCCACCATGGCGCTGACCGTCTTTTATTTTCTCTATTTTTGTGGTAGGTTCTACCCTAGAGCGCCAAAACTCTAACTCTTTAAAGTAGCCTTTTTGAATTTTTTTAAAATAAGCTAATAAAGCCTCTTTATCCTTGGGAATATATCCAGGCCCAGTACAGCCACAAGAAGAAAAAACAATTCCAACTTCATATAGATTTCTAAGGTGTTGCCAAGCCTTATCATCCTTTTGCTTAGGGGATTCAAAATCTTTACCAAGATTTGCCATCTCTGACTGACACTGAGGACATACTGCTATAGAATCTTGTTTATTTCCCTTTCGTATATCATAATACAAGCGTCTTTTAAAGGTCTTTTGACAAGTAAAACAAGCAAAGTGATCTTTATAGGGAATCATTGCATACTTACACATATTCTCTTTTTTAAGTGTTCAATAAATACCTCTTCTCTTTAAGTCCTTTTTACTTATTTCTATCCATGAGAAAGACAAAGGGTATTTCCTTTACAAAAGTAATCATCTGAAAAAGAAGTGTACCTCCCTATTTTCAGGGAAAATTACCTTTGTAGAAAAGATTTTATTTCCATTTTTGTTTTAGTAAAGTCTCTAATTTGTTTATCTCGTTGGTATAAATTGTTTTTTTACGCTTTCCAAAGTAAAGGGTATTTTCCAGTGGGGTACTTCCTTGCCAAACTACTTTGATATCTTTATTAAGAACTGCCTCTTTACATAAAAAATCTGGTACTATAGCAAACCCTTCCCCTTGACTAATGCAGCGAATAATGGATCTAATATTAGGTACAATATAATTAGGTCTAAAATCAGGGTGGGTTTTAAAGTGAGCAAGCCAAAAGTTTTTCAAATGCTCCATATCAGCAGCTGTACTATACCATAGCTTTTGTTTTAAAGCATGTTCTAACTCTTCCCACTTAGATTCTTTTATTAGCTTTTGAATTTCAGTGGTATCCGTATTACTTCCTGCCACTAGTATAAGGCGTTCTTTAGAAAAGGCTTCATAACTAATATTGGGTTGATTTCCTTTTTGTGGGGTGATAATCAAATCCAGTAGTCCGTTATCTAAATCTTGTTGCATTTGAGGGTACTCCCCAAATTTAATAATCAAATTAAATGGTAAACTCGCTACATGTTCCTCTAAGGTATATTCAAATGTTTCAAAACACATACCCACACTAATAGTGATACGCTCTTGCTTGGAGCGTTGATGAAAATGCTGTTCTGCGCTTTCGAGTCTTTGTAAAGGATCCAAAACAGTATTGTACAGAATTTTTCCCTTTTCTGTAGGTATCATCTTTCTGGCAGAGCGGTCAAATAATTTAAACCCAGTATATCCCTCCAAAGAGTTTAAATGTAAACTAACTCCTGGTTGTGAAATAAACAACTCCTTAGCAGCACTTGAGAGGCTACCTGTCTCATAAATAGCCTTAAAGGTTCTAATCCATTCTAAATTCCAGCGCATAATTGTTGATTTTATTAAAATCAAAAATAAAACTAATTATTAACCTTAACTACTATTATCTATTATTAAAATAATACAACCTTATTATTTAAGTTATTTTTAGAATACATAAATATCATAGAACTTTGCCCTATCATTCATTAAAATAATAAGCATGAAAAATATATTTATTGTAAACGCAGCTCAAAGTTTTGCACACTCAGGTGGTTATTTCAACAAAACACTTACTACTTGGACACAACAAACTTTAGAAGAATTAGGTTATACAGTTAGAATTACCAATACCGATGATCCCTTTGATCCAGCTGTAGAGGTAGAGAACTATAAATGGGCAGATACCATTATCTACCATACCCCTATTTGGTGGTTCCAAGTTCCAAACAAATTAAAAAAATTCATTGATGAAGTATTTACCTACGGACACAACAATGGTATGTATGCTAGTGATGGAAGAAGCAGAAAAAATCCAGAGATTAATTATGGAACAGGCGGATTAATGCAAGGAAAATACTATATGGTTACTACTTCATGGAATGCCCCAGAGACAGCTTTTACCCTACCTGGTGAATTCTTTGATCAGCATAGTGTAGACAAAGGAGTTCTATTTGGTTTCCATAAAATGAACCAGTTCTTATCTCTAGAGAAAATCGATGGTTACCACTTCCATGATTTAGAGAAAAACGGTAGTCTAGAAAGATTACAAGCCTATGAAATAGATTATAAAGAGCATTTAAAACAAAACTTTAAAAGCATCGTCTAAAACTCTGTTTTATTGAGGTGTTTTTAACCCACATAAATATACGATCTACTAAAAGTAAAATAAGAATTTCTATTGAAATTAGTAGACAAAAAGCAAAAGGCAATAGTTTAAAAACTACTGCCTTTTTTGTATAGTAAAATAATTCGTATCTATTTCTCTAGAAAACACACGAATCCTGTTTTGTTTTAAAAGAAAATAAAAGCCTATCTACTAAGAAAACTTTTCTTAAAAACCATCTGCAAAGGACTCCTCTTCTAAATCATCCTGCTCTTGCTCATCCATAAAATCTTCTTCCTCTACAAGACCGCGGATAAAGGTTTCAAAATCTTTAGCTAAAAATGTCTTTCTATAATCATCTTCTTGATCTACATGTACTACTTCTGGTTCTCCATCTTTACCACATTTCTCATAGTCTAACATAACCATATCATGTCCTGCAGAAGGGCAATCACAGATGTAAATTCCAGTGTCTGGATATCCCCACTCCTCTATCATAAACTGACTTCCTAGTTCACCGCATAAAGAATAGGTTTTGTCTTTTCCTATCCCCATAATCCCAGTAATTGCGCAGTGATCATCTGACCAAGATGTCGCTTGTGTTGTAGCAAAGCAATATTTCTTCACTAAGCCACCATTATGCATTTGCATTAATTCAATATAAGCGGCTGGTAATTTATAGCCAAGTTCTTTTTCAACAGATGCAATAATCTCCTGGGTAGGAAAGGGTTCTGTATACTCTTTTTTAGAGTAATCACAATCGTCCCAGAAATCTGTAAAATCAAAGTCGTGAAATATTTTGTGTTTCATATGAATTGGTATATTCTAAATTTTTCAAATGTAAAAGAGTGTTTAACCTGTAAAAAAATAATATCAAAAAATGGATATATACTTCAATCACATCCCTGATATAAGGAACAGTCAAAATCTTAATAAAAAGAGTAAGTCATGAAGTTTAAGCCACTTTTGCTCTATAAAATAGTGCAAATATTTTCAAAAAACTTTGTCTATGGTTGACATCCCAACCCCAATCGATAAATATCTAATTTATATAACCTATTAAAGAACGGGATCATAAAGTCTAGTTCTTAAAATATATACTAGGTAACACAAATTTATAGTTTATTAAGGCCACAATATCCTCTATTACATAGAGTATTTTTATTCTATATACTTTAACATTTCTTGAACTAACAGATGAACAGTAGTTCCAGAACATCTTTGAGAATGACTAGCATTTATTTTATTATATTCAACCTCTAACCTTTTAGCTCTATTAATAGCTAAATCGATTCTAGTTTGATTTTGGTACCTAGCATCCTTTGCTAAAAAGATTTCAAATATTTCGTCAGTAATAATTTTCCTTCCATTATCTCCATAGGTAAGATTGAATGGTTTTAAGGCATTATTAATCATATCAGCATAATTAACTCTATTGATAGCCCCCCCTTGATGATCATTTAGATGCAAAAGCAACCAATATTCGAAAGCTTGGTTGGAATACGCTACTCTAAAACCATAATGCTCAGCTAAAGATATTGCTTCCTCAAAAGCTTGATTAGAAAAATCATCTTTATCAAAAACGCACCAAACATCAGAATAATCAACTTTTGAAGATTGTTGAATACGATAAGCCTCGTTTACTAAGGAAAGAGTATTAAATCCCTTCCCTACAATTTCCACCGTAGCAGATGTCAACCTAAACTGTTCAAAATAAGAAGGTTCAGTAACTTCTCCTTCGCAAACAATTAAAAAAGTAGGTTTAATCTCTAGACTAGGAATCTCGTTTCTCTCAATTATATTGGATTCTTTTCTTTTTCTCCTTTTCTCTTCTTTTAAACGCTCTAGATGTTGCTGCCTTCCTATTTTATCTTCTTCTCTCTTATTTTTCATTTTCATGGCCAACAAAATTTAGATATTTAAAATAGTTTAAGAATGGAACTCCTCCATATTTTCCCCTAATATAATTCTCTTGAAAATCCTCATTTTTACTCACTTCCTTGGATTTAAAACTAGCTAACGAATATAATTTAGATTCACCATATCTATTTTTTTCCACAAACCAAACTTGATCGCGCCTTAATAAACCTGATTCTAATAAATTAGAATTATGAGTGTTGAAAATTAATTGCGCATTATTCTTATTATATTCTGTTGAATTAAACAAAGCCACTATTTTTTCAACTAGGTTAGGGTGTAGTTTTGCATCTAATTCATCAATAACAAAAATGTATCCATTTTCTAAAACATCTAAAATGGGTCCAGTTAATGCAAAAAACTTTTTCGTTCCTGAAGATTCATCATCGTCTAATGATAAATTAGTAGTACCAACAATCTCATTATGTACATTATACTTATTATGAATTGTATAAATATCTGATAAAAGAGTTGTATTTTCCTCTTTCATTTCAGTGATAATTTTTTCTCGAATTTCAATAGGTAAATCTTTCGGTAACTTAGAAATATCTAGCTTCTCTAAAACAATATCTTTTATTCCTAAATCGGCGGCTTTTAATAAGCTTAAAATCTTTTGTTTATAATTATTATCTCCAGTTTTATTTAACGTAAATCCTCTGAATCCTAATTCATTTAATCCACTTAGTATTCTAACATTTCTAAACCATGTAATAACGTCACTTGTAATTTCATCATTAAATTGTGCAGCAACAGAAATCAGTAAAGCATTGTTTCTAATTAATCCTTCTTTAACAAGAGTTCTTCCTTTAGAAAAAACTCTATTAGTATTAATATTTTCTTGATCCCTATAAAAAATTTCACTTTCCTTTTTTGAAGTACGTTTATATAACCACTCTGATATTACCTCTTCTTTTGTAACCTCAAAACCATATCTGTAAATCGTATCCTTATGTAAGAAAATAATTTCAAATTCGGATGGCTCAAATTCCGTTTCTATGTTTAAAAGGAATGGATCAACATCAATAGAATCACCTAATTGCGTATCCTTTGAACTTGAAATAACAAGTTTTTTCATGAATCCAATAGCTTCAAATAGTTTAGTTTTCCCACTTGCATTAGCTCCATATGTTGCTCCGCTTTTAAGGATTCTAATTCCGAACTTCTCATCTAGATAAACATTCTCTGATTCATTTACCTCTTTATCATAGTTTGAAGCAATCAAACTTAATGTAGCTTTTTCTTTAAATGATCTGTAGTTTTTTACTGAAAATTGTAAAAGCATATGTATATTAATTTTGGTTCTAAACAAAATTAAGTATTTATTTTGAAATAAAAGACATTATTAATATATATTTCAACAATTAATTACTCAAAACAAGGTTTATATTGTCATACTGCACAATATAAAATGCTTTTATGTAATTTATATTTCATTTTTTTGAAGTGTGTATTGCACTCTATAGTGTATAACTACCTAGAACATTTTTCAGAATTTCCATTTGGAGTACATTATTTTCTAAACCTATATGGAACCAAAACTCCTTTTCGTAGATTTAACAACCTTCTCTACTGATAATGAAGTGGAATAAATAAACTTTATTATATTTTAGCTAGTCGCACTAAATTATAATTCGAGGGGTAGTCGTACTATTGTAACTCCCTATAATACATTTTATCAAAAAAATTAATAATGGAACTTTGGCCTAACAATTAAAAGAAAGGATAAATAAAATACATTTATTTTCACTACTCAAAATAACAACGAGACATTCTCTGTTTAACTTAAAAAATACTGTTTGAGCTAGTGAACTAAAGAACAAAGTTTAGGAAAGTAGAATTTGCTTAGCAATGGTACCGTATTACAATGATTGTTTCGAAAAAACAAACAATTTAAAATAACTTATTGAGCACCTTATCTATAAAATCTACCAAAAGTAAAATTATATGTTAATAGTATTTCCTTCCTCCGACCTAATTTACAGAGTAATAAATCCTTGTGCTTTGCTATTCTTTATCAAAATCCAAGACCTTAATTATTTTATTTTTTTGCTGGTAAACAAGCCAATATAATATTTGCACCTGGTATTAAAAAATAATATTTATTAATGCCAGCATCATTTAATCTTCTAAATCCAAGGGCCAAATAAGGCAAAAAAACCATAACCCAAAAAGCATATTTAAGGTTATAATCTAAGTTATAGTGATTGGATAAAATGTTAAGTAAAAAAGAAACAAAGTAGATGAAAATGGTAAAAAACCAAAACTCATTAACCGTTGACTTTCCCTTAAAATCAAATAATTTCACAAATGGAGTAATTAAATAATACATACTAAATAATATTTTATCATTAAAACTTTTTTCTAATTAAGAACTCACTATCCAAGGCATATCCTGGTGAATTATGCACTTTACAACTAATATTACACTTAGCAATCTGCCTAATAGTTACAATAAAGAGAGCTTTAATGTACCCAATTTTTTATGTTCTCTAACAATAGACTTTGTTGATCTAAAAAAACATTGTGAGAGCAGTCCTCTAGGTACTTTACATTACTATCTGTAAGTAGCCTTCTAATTGTATTTATTTCACTTTGCACAATAATCCCAGCCTCTTGAACATAAATTCCATATAGCTTTATATTATTTGCTAAAATTGTTTTTACTACATTTTCTAAATATATAGATGTATAACTTTCATTTTTCCAAAAGCCTAAAGGGGACTTATAATCTAGTGACTAAGAAAATAGCATATAGTAAAACATATTATCTACACACTTTTTTATAAATATATTACTTTAAATACATCACTACTAATGAATTAATCTTTTATGTAAATAAGTATCCAACAAACTATCTAAAACCTTAAAAAAGAAACCTGTTTAAAAATTACCTGATTAGATACTGTATTTGTAGCTTTTACTTAATCATTGTTGATAAAGTCCCAAAAAAGTTACTGAAATTATGAGATAGAATAGCTAACAAAATACTGCGACTTTTTATAGTTATCCATCCCCAGATATATCCAGCAAAACCTGTTTGCACAAAATAAAATAGTTCAAAATCAATAGAATAATCTTCACCAAGAGTTAAGCCATGGGTAAATCCAAAAAGAATTGCAGTTAATAATACACTTGGATTCCCCAAGAGCTTTATTCTATCTTTTAATGAAGTGGCTAGAAGCCCAAGTAAAACTCCACGGAACATAATTTCTTCATCAATCCCGGGAAGCGAAATTTGAAAAGCTAATGTTTCTATATTAAAGTCTGATTTACCTAATATAAACCAAGCTATTGTGGATAATAAAACTATTGCTACTGAACCAAATAAAGCAGGTCTGAAGTTCTTCTTATTTTGCTTAAGGGTTAAAAAATCGTTTTCACGAAAATATTTTCTGAACAATAAATAAGCCAAAACTCCACAAATAATACCGTAAATTTTTCCATCCCAATTCCAGCTACTCTCTATAAAGTCAAAACTTGCATTGATCCTTGGAAGTACGAGGGCTACTTGGTAAACAACGAAAGTTATTGTAAAAATAAAAAGACGTTGAATATTAATCTTAGATCTTTCTCTTAGCAATATAAAAGCGAAAGGGAGCAAGATTATCACTTGTAAAATGGCTTCAAATAAGATTTTAGTCATAATGAATTTCGGTTCTAATTTGCTGGTATAACAAATATTATGTTTTTTTAAAGAAACAAAATACGATGAATTTTTCGTAAAATAATACCTATCTCCATATTTGATAAAAGTAAGGTATAAGAATTTTATTTTTTTGTTCTCTAAGCAATTAAAATGAGAATATTTGAGCAATAACAAAATTCACCATTTAAAAATAAAGCTGTATAGATATGAATTACCAAACAATTCGCTAAAAACAGTACACTAGGACTTGTAGATCAAAATAATTCCATGCATCTAGACATCCTTTTTAATACCATCTTTTATCCAAGACATAATTATTATGATACTTACCTATAATATAACTTATTTTTATAATAAAAGTTAATGATAGAACTTTGCCCTAACAATCATCAAAGTAGTTTACCATCACAACAAAAGAACAATTTCTTATAATACAAACGCAATTAAACACAGATTAATTATGAAATTATATCTAACGGCAGTCATTAAAGCAAAAACACAATTCCGCCAAGAAGTGCAAAGTATGCTTGCAAATATGGTACAAGAAACTAGAAAAGAAAAAGGGTGTATACAATATGACTTACATCAAGAGATAAATGATCCAAACACTTTTATATTTTATGAAATATGGGCAGATCAAAAAGCACTAGATAGCCATAATGAGCAATCCTATATAAAAGAATTTGTCGCACTTATAAACACTAAATTACAAGAACAACCAAATATATATTTAACACACAAAATATAATTGCAATGGAATACAGAAAATTAGCAAATACCGATTTAGAACTATCCGCAATCACTTATGGGGCTTTTGCCATTGGTGGAACTATGTGGGGAGGTAATGAGCAAAAAGACTCCATCGACTCAGTAAGAGCATCTATAGATCACGGAGTAACTACATTAGATACAGCTCCTTTCTATGGTTTTGGTTTAAGTGAACAAATGATTGGGCAAGCTATCAAAGGATATGACAGAAGTAAGATTCAATTACTAAGTAAATTCGGATTAGTGTGGGATGGTAGTAACCAGGGAAAAGGAGAATATTTCTTTGATGCGCAAGAAGCTGGGAAAACCTACCCAATCTATAAATACGCCTCTAAAGCAAATGTAATTAAAGAAGTAGAAGAAAGTTTAACAAGGTTACAAACCGATTATATTGACTTATTACAAATCCACTGGCCAGATAACACCACTCCAATTTCTGAGACAATGGAGGCTTTAGATATTCTAATTCAACAAGGAAAAATACGCGCTGCTGGAGTTAGCAACTACAGCTTAGATCAAGTCAAAGAAGCACGTGAGACTTTGAATATTACAAGTAATCAAGTAGCTTATAGTATGCTAAATAGGGAAATAGAACAAGATTTAGTACCTTATGCATTAGAAAATGATTTAGGTATTATTGTCTATAGTCCTATGGAAAGAGGCTTACTAACTGGAAAATATTTTAATGAAAGTAAACTAAAAGATAATGATCACAGAAATGGGTACTTTCAACAATTTGATCTAGCCAAGGTAGAAGCATTTTTAAAGGCAATCCAACCTATTGCAAATGAAAAAGACGCTACTCTTGCTCAATTAGTATTAAGATGGACAAGCCTTCAACCTGCTATTTCTGTTGTCTTAGCAGGTGCTCGTAATGCAAAGCAAGCAATAGCTAATGCCAAGGCCATGGACCTTGTATTGTCTGAGGATGAAATCCAATTTATCCATACAGAATTAAACAGGATTAAGTAAGAAAACAATAAAATAGAACAGACTACCTCAACTGTTATATCAATGAGGTAGTCTGTTTTTATATTATTATAAACCTGAGAGAACTACAGTCGAGTTGAAAAGGAATTATATACTATATGTATTTACTAACTAAACAAAAAAGGCTGTCTCAAATGAGATAGCCCCTTATGTAGAATTTAATCAAATACAATTATTTGCCTGATAGCTTCTCCACTTGCCAATCTTTCAAAGCCTTCATTGATATCTTCTAATTTAAGTCGATGAGTGATTAATTTATCCACTGGTAGACTTCCATTTTTATATAATTCCAAAAAGTTTGGAATATCAATTTTAGGTACGCAGCTACCTAAATAACATCCTTTCAACGTTTTTTCTTGGCCTACTAAAGTAAGTGGATTTAAACTTAATCTTGCCTTTGGATTGGGAAGTGCACCAGTTACAGTAACACCTCCTTTTTTTGTTGCATTAAAGGCGAAATCTAATGCAGGCATTGCCCCAGCGAATTCAATGGATTTATCCACTCCCTCAGATGGTTTTACCTGATCCTTTAAATCTTCTAAAGCATCTTCACTGCCAGAGTTCAAAGTATGAGTTGCCCCAAAATCTTTAGCCATAGCTAGTTTAGAATCGCTTATATCTGCGGCAATAATCTTAGAAGCCCCCGAGGCCTTGGCTCCTAGAATAGCAGATAACCCTACCCCTCCTAAACCTACAACAAGTAAAGATTCTCCTGCTTGTAGTTTAGCAGTATGTACTACAGCACCAACACCAGTCATAACGGCGCAACCAAATAAAGCAGCTATCTCAAAGCTATATGCCTTATCTATTTTGACTAGAGAATAAATAGAGGCAACACTATACTGTGCAAAACCTGAAACCCCTAAGTGATGATAATATTTCTCTCCTTTGTCGTTTACTATTTTTCGTGTACCATTTAATAATACGCCTTCGTTATTGGCTTTTGCACCTTCAGAGCAAAGTGCAGCTCTACCTGAGACGCAATATTCACAATGTCCACAAGAGGGTAAAAAAGCAAAAACCACATGATCGCCCACTTCAAATCCTTTTACATCCTGTCCAAGCTTTACAATGATACCTGAGGCTTCATGTCCTAGAACCATAGGGGTTTGTCTTGGACGATTACCATCAATTACAGACAAATCCGAATGACATAATCCAGCTGCTTTTATTTGAACTATAACTTCTTCCTTTCCGGGCTCTCTGAGAGTTACCTCTTCTATCTTTAAAGGTTTAGAAGTTGTATATGGCCTTTGGTGACCACCTATTTGATGAAGTACTGCTGCTTTAGTTTTCATAACAAATACGATTTAATTATAAAATTCATTAGGTCCCTTTTTAAACTCTTTCCATTTTTCAGGGTCATGTCCCGTAACAACAAGAGAGTTATGTTTATCGGCAAGCTCACGCAACTTTTTAACCGAGCGAACTGCATCTACTGTGGAGGCTAAGAAACCTGGCAAAGCTTTTTCATCCCAATGATCGGTTGTATAAGCAGCATCTACTGCCAAAATTATACTACCAGTATTGGGTAAATTAATTAAAAAGCTGCAATGCCCAGGTGAATGTCCAGGAGTTGGGATCATTTGAATTACTCCATCCCCATATACATCAAAACTGTCATTATAATTCAGTTCTAAAAATTGCCATTTTAATCCTGGCTTGTCAAAATCCTTTCTAATATATCCACCATCCGCAAACCAATCTGGAGTAAAAGCATATTCATATTCTTTTCTCTGTACAATATGAGTTGCATTTGGGAAATGTCCTATGGCTCCTGTATGGTCTAGATGTAAATGAGATTGTAAAACATATCTTATACTTGAGGGCTCTACTCCTAGGCTTTTAATTACGTTCAAACAACCTTCTGATTCTTGCATCACTGGCCAGTATACTTCTGTAATACCTCCCCAGTGAGCTACAGGATCCTTGGCACAAAGCACAGAGTTTCCTCCATCTATAATAATATTTCCTTTTGGATGAATTAGTAAATACCAAGGCACAGGTATTTCATAAGGGTCCAAAGAAGCATTCATTTTAATGTTGTTTTCCTTACATTTTAAAACTCCTGTTTGGAACATAAAAAGCTTAATTTGATTCTCCATAATTACTTGATTTTTGGTTAGTTGCTGTAATTTATGGATTTTTTTCCATAGAATAGGGAACTTGTTTTTTTTTAACAACTAATACAAAAAGTAAAAATTACTATAAAATCATTTGAATAATGTAAGATAACTTTGTCTAAGTTTTGGGATGTAGTCTAGATTAGTGGCACACATTCATCGGAATGTCCAATATCTTTCTTATTGATTAACCAAATTATTTGCATAAAGAAAGGTTTAGAGGTTAACCCAAACTGATCCCGAATCTTCAATAGAATAATAGGATATCCCTAAAAAGGGGCTATCTCATAAAGGTTACCTAGCTGTCATTCAGGAGTAAATTATTAGGTATAATTTATATTTCAGATTAAATAATTAAATTATACTAAGTAAAGCACGATATTTATTAAGTAAAAAAGGGGCTGTCTTCAATTGTGAGACAACCCCTTTCTTAATAACTTTTTAAAAGTTATTATTTATAATTTCACGGAGAAAGAGGGATACCCTCTTTCTCCGTGAAATTATAAATAGGGATGTTCACTTTTTTCAATTGTAGTGAGCAGCTTATTACGAAAGTTTTAAACTATGATTGAAATCGTTTGATTCTTTAACAAAGATAAATAATCTATTCCAATTCCTAATTATATAGACCAAACACATTGTAAAAAACTTTATGATATTCTAATAATTTCTGCATCAAAGTCAGTCATTAAATATACTCTATCAAACTCAGATAACATTTCATAGTTTTCATTTTCCTTTAATTCATATGATGCCGATGAAAGTGAACCAATGAAAAGCACTAACCAATACTCAAAAATTTCTGTTTCTCCTTCTTTATAAATTTTAAGTCTTGTTTCTTTTTTTCGAATTGCATCTTCTAAACATTCTTTAGGCAAGTATCCAGATTGCCATTCTTTTTCTTTATAAGTAAAGTTAATCTGTGAATGGATTGTTGTTTTAATATTTTCAATAAATACTGGTTTTTCTACTTCAATTGAATTTTTTACGCAGTTAACATATTTAGCAATTTCGATTGCTATTGTTTTTTTCTCACTCTGTTTATATTCAAGATTATCACTAACGATTGAAATAGTTGCGTGAAATTTATCTTCAGGAAACATTTGTTTATAAACTTTTTCTGAATATTCTATTATAGATTTAGTACGATTATAATTATCTGCATTTTTACTAAATATTCTTGTGTGTTCTAATCCTATAAGTTTTGAGTCATATTCAATTATAAAGTCTGGTCTTGGAGGTTTTGGTTTATCTACAATATTTATTTCGCAATCTATTTTATATACAAATTTTCCTATTTGACAAACTTCTATAATTTCCTTTTCTTGCAAATTGTATTGCTCTATAATTGGATTAATTATTCTGCCTAAAACTTCACTTTCTTTTTTTGAACTATCAATCAAGTCTTTTAAAGCTTGTATGTTTATCTGCATTTTTATAAAGTTTATAACTAACGGGCAGAGTATCGGAAATAGGAGATAGTGATGACGAGTTAGCCCATTCTTATACTTTATTAAATAACAGCTTTTTTATTTTCTAAATTTATGAATAAGAAAATATCTAAGATTGCTGCTACAAAAAGTAGAATCTTCTAATTTCTCCCTTAATCCGACATTCACAAAACCGATGTTGTGTGTGCGTTCTTTTCAATTTATTTGGTTGTCATTACTTTTTGTAAACTTTCTATTTTTGTTTGAAGCTCGTCAAACGTGATTATCTCAACATCTCTACTGTTGCTACGAAAAAGTTCAAAAGAATATTTTTGATTTTCGTCTAAATCTTTTGTAGAACCAATAAGTACTACACATTTAGAATTAAAAGTCTCAAAATTCCCCTTTCCTTTGCTTTTACCTTTTGTTGCATAAAATTCCTTTTGAAAATTGTCGCGTTGATTTAAAACTTGAACAATGCAACCAGATAAGTCTTTTGTAGTACTGAAGACATCGTCGCCACGATATGCCGTTTTATCTAATAATTTAGTTTTATGTGTTTTTAGTTCTAAAAAAGAAACGTTATCACTTAAACTATTTTTTATTAAAAAGTCGTTGAATTTGCCATTATGGTTATCAATAGTTTTTCCTCCGACATATGCTTCTCTTTGGAATAGAATAACAGGTTGTGCAAATATTGATGAGAAAATCCAACTATTGTCTTTTAAAAACACTTGCCACTGCCTTTCTAAACTTTCACCATCAGTTCTTAATGCCATCAATTCCTTAAACTTTTTTAAGGTCGCTTGAATATATTTTGTATCAACTAATTCTTTTGTTTTTGCTAACGCTTCACTTGTTAGAAAATCTGTTCCAATTGAGAGCTTATCAAATAAATCTTTAATGGCGTTTTTATCAGCATCTGAAAATTCATCTATACTGTTCCCCCAAGAAGCTAATGAGTTTGCTAAAGCGTCTGATATGTAGTTTTTTGTTGGTTGCGAAATTGTTGATGGAAAAATTTTATGAAGATTTACTTGTAATACAAAATCAACTTCCGCTCTATTTTTTTTAAATATACTTTTAAACGAGTTTTGTAATAAATCTAAACTCGTTTCATTTAAATATAGTTTTTTGTTTTTTAAGTCCATTTGGACTTTTCCACCTTTTTCAATTATTACTTCATCGAAATCATAATTATCGTCAATATATTCAGTAAATGGATATAATGGTTTTGTAAATCCCCATCCATAATTTTCTGATTTGAAAACGCCAACAGGAAGTTTTCCTTTGAACCCGTTATAAATGATTTTTTTAATTGTTCTATACTTATTGCCACCATCAAAACCTCTTGGATAATGAATTACTTGGTCTTTATTTAAAAATATTTCTCTCGAAATTTGATTAATTCCTTTTTCAGTGTCAATGTAATCATAAACCTTTTTTGTCGCTAACGTCTTAACTAGCTTTTCTCCTTTAAAGTCTACCATAGTTTATTTGTTACTGTATTTATTTTCCTAGGCTTTGCGAAGTGGTGCGAATTGAAGTAAAAGTTTCAATTCAGAACAGCATAGAGCAAAAACTAATTAATTGATTAAATTTAAGAAAAAAAGTCAATATAATTGGTTTTTGCGGAATAGAAAGCAGAAACTTTAAATTTTAACCTTAATTCAACATTGCGTCAAATCCCTGTTACAAACTGCCCTTTTACGCCTGATTATTATCATTGCGTCTTGTTAATAAATTTGGAATTACCAAACTTAATATAGTTCCGAATATTGCTATTAAAACTCCTAACATCCAAGCATTTTGAACTTCCATTTGTTTATGCAAGGCGTCAAGTTTAGATTGTGTCAACTCTTTGGTATGATCATATGTTTTTTTTAGCACTTCAATTTCTTGTCGGATTTGCAAAAGTGATAAAGCTTTTTCTGGATTATCTGATATACCATCTTCAATCGTCTTAACTCTTTTTTCAAGTTGAGAAACATTTGAGTTAAAATAGATTGTGTCAGTTTTATTCTTAGTTTTTTCGATTGCAATTACTTGTTTTTCGAGTAAGCCTAGTTTTTGAATTAGTTTTTGGTGTTTAGCTTCCAAGCTGTCACAACAAATTACTAGTTGATTTGATGGATTGTCAAATACTTTTTGCTGAAATAAAATTGCAATTAATGACGTCGAAACACCAAGTATTAAGCTTACAATAGTAAAATACGCACTTTGTCTTGACCTTCTTTTTTTATCTTCAAGTTCCTTGGTTTTCTTTTGTAGTAATTCTCTTTGTTTATGTTTTTCTTCTGTAATTCTTAGGGCAGAAAGTGTTTCAAAATTTGGGAAGTCCTCTTTTGTGATTGGTTGAAAGTAATTGTCTTTTGTAAGCTCAAAGATTTGAAAGTCGTACTTTTCTATGGGAACAATTAGATATGCTGGTATATTTTTAGTCCCTAAATAACCAAAAAAATTATAGAACTGTCCAACTGTACTTTCTTCAATTCGCCTGTCAAACCGGTTTTTGAACTCAATCAATCCTATATATTCTTTATTAATAGTATCTAGAATAATTAGGTCTGGGCGGAACATCGTTCTTTCGCTTTCCGAACGGATAGCAAATTGAGACAATAAATTGTCCATTGTGTAACCACGCTCAAGAAGAAATTTAATAAATATATTTTCAAGTTCTCTTTCTAACATAATGTCGTCATTTTAGGGTTGCTTGTAACGTTTCGGGTATTTCCAAAGGCTAGGTTTTTTAGTATAAAAGTTCAATCGAAGTATGAAAGTAGAGCCTTGCTAAAATGTCCAATCGAAGCTGTTTAGCCCCGTTTTGGAGAATACCATGTTGTACGTAATATTTTATAATTTTTTTATTCTATATTGCTCAATTTGTATAGAAAACTGATAGGTGGATTTTCACCTTAAATCCGCGCCATTAGGAGGAATAGAAAGCCGAAACTTTAAATTTTTAGCCTTACCCTGTTATTGTGCCAAACCGTAGCGCCTGTTGCACAACTCAAAAATAGATAAAAATTGGTATCTTGTTGCATGCAAGGATGAAAAGATTCTACTCCACAATTATTTTACGAACTAAACTTGGACAGATTAGTTCCATCAGATAACTTTTATCGTCGTGTAAATCAAGCATTAAATTTGCATTTTATATACAAATCAACACAAAAATATTACGGAACTCAAGATCAATAAAGTATTGATCCAGTGGTGTTTTTTAAAATTTAATTAGTTGGTTATTTAAACAATATTAATAGCGATAGAGCCTTGATTCGTTATTAATATTGTTTAGATGTTCGTTTGTTTTTGGGGTACGATTTAAATGAAGAGTTACCGTGGGATTCGACTATCAGCCGAACACGTGCACTTTTTGGTGAAGAAGTTTTCTTCCAGCTTTTTCAGTTGGTTTTAAAACTGTGTATAAATAATGTCATGGTTTCAGGCAAACGCCAAGCGGTAGATTCAGCTTTTATCAAAGCCAATGCAAGCATGGGTTCTTTAGTTGAAAAGAAGTTTTAAAAGATGCTTCAGCTTTTGTGAATGAGTTGGTGGACATTCCGGCAAAAGTGCGTCAGAGTTTCTAGTAGTTCAGTTTGGAGTGGAATATCCAGATAGCTCTTCTCTACTCAAAGTTTCTTATTTAGCTTAGTTTTCTTGAGTTTATATTGTACAAATGGATTAGAAGCAATTATCCCTTTTATGACTTAAAGAAGTCTCTTTGCGAATACCATCTACTGTAATTCTAAGGTAAACACCTCTGAAATTACTTTTCTCTTTACTTGGTTTGAGAAAGAAATTAATTGACAACTGTTTTCCTAACATAATTCAACTGTTCTAAATATTAATAAATGTCGAATTAAAACACCCAAAATCACAGTCTAAAACTCTCTGGCACCCTTTGGCTTCTGGGTTTGCTAATTTGAAAGGTGCACATCGCTTACCTATTTTTTTGTGCACCGAATCCCGAATCTTTTTACGTGCACTTTTGAACAGAATGCGATACACCTAAAAAAGAAAAAACCTATAACTCGTTGTGAATCATAGGTTTTGTGCTTTTTTGATGACTTTTAAAAAAGTTATCTTTTATAAATCAGCGGAGAAAGAGGGATTCGAACCCCCGGACCTGTTACAGTCAATAGTTTTCAAGACTACCGCAATCGACCACTCTGCCATTTCTCCAAGGCTTTACCTTTGGTATTGCGAGTGCAAAAATACAATTATTACTTATACTTCCAAACCATTTTCAACCTTTTTTTATTGCTTTAAAAAGCACCGAATTTACCTATCTACAAATCAATACTTTATACTATAAATGAAATATAATCTTTTTACACTCCCCTATCTCAAACTACTTTTTAACTAAAAAGAATTTTTTCAGACATAAAAACAAAAGAGGTAGAAGTTTTCGAATTTGAGAGAAACGACTCAACCAAACTGGTAAATTCAGCTTTAGACAGAGTGCAGTATAATAAAGAATTTTGGGATAATTATACGCCAGATCCTAGTTTAGAAAGCATCTTCAATTAATTTACCTCTTAAACTAAAGAATAAAACGGATCCAAATAGCTTATAAAATATAGACAAAAAGAATATTTTCTGTAAATTACATATAGATTACTACATTTGCTAACTTGTTATATCCCTAGCAAAATAAACAAATAACTTCTTATGCAAAGCAACAACCCATTACACGGAAAAAAACTAGTAGATATTTTAGAGGAACTAGTAGACTATTACCAAGGTTTTGAACAATTGTCTCAGCAAATAAATATTCGCTGTTTTACCCACGACCCTAGTATAAAATCAAGTTTAACCTTCTTGAGAAGAACTCCTTGGGCAAGGGAAAAAACAGAAAGCTTATACCTTTATGTACTGCGTCAAAAAGCAAAAGAAGCTAAAAAACAAAACCTTTTACAACAGCAAAAAGACACTCTTGATTCACCAGAGGCTTCTAAGGAGTAAACCCTCAGTGAAGACTTGTATAAAAAATAAAACTCTAGCTATAAGGTAAACAAACCTTTTAACTAGAGTTTTTTATTTTACTTGTATAATTATTACTTACAAAAAGGCAAACAAGCCAACCTCTAAGTACCTAATCCTCTAACATTTGAGCTATTTTAGTATACCCCATTCTTTTGGCATGGGTTAGAGCGCTCACTCCCTTAGAGTCCGGAATATTTTTATCCGCAGATGCATCTAATAGAATTTGAATAACATCCTGGTAGGTCTTTGAACCATCTCCTAAGACAACTGCCTCCATTAACGCTGTCCATCCTAGACGATTAACGTGATTCACTGGATACCCTGGCCAATTGGCTAAAAGCTTAACGGTTTCTATATGTCCTTTTTCACTTGCGGGAATTAAAGCAGAGCCATTATAGCGATTAAAGACATCAAACTTAGCCCCATTGTTTAAATACAGTTCTACTAACTGGGTTTGTCCACTAGCTCCAGCGTACAAAAAGGCGCTATCTAAATTATTGCCCTGTAAGTTGACATCTGCTTTATAGTCTACTAATAAATTAGCCATAGCATTATCTTTATTTAAAGTTGCTATAAGTATTAATGGGTTATTGCTGGAATCTGTACTATTAACATTAGCTCCTTGTTCTAAAGCGAGTTTAACCTTATCTAACTGTCTGTTTTTTACTAAATCAACTATATCCATATCTACCGTATTTTCTATTGTTCCATTTTGACTTTGACAACTAGTGCTTATGAAGACTAGTGTAAACAAAAAGAGTAATTTTCTCATAATACAATCGTTTTAAACTTTATTAATACACTACTTTTCCTTTGTGAATCAAGCTCTTTACAGGCGATATTCTAGATACTGCCTCTGCAGAACAGCTTGCATCTAAAAAGGCAATATTTGCCTGTGAACCTTTTTGCGGCCATTGCACTTGTCCTTTATCATCTAATGGAGTAATCCCCTGTGTAGCCAAAGCAAGATTTCTGGACAATCCAAATTCATCTGTTTGATTATACAGGGCGCTAGCTAAATTGGCTTTTTGCAACACGCTTCCCGTTCCCATGGTATTCCAATGATCCACTATACTATCATTTCCAGCGCTCACCCTAACTCCATACTGTTTTAACAGTGGAATTGGCATAATTAGTTTACCCATTGGAATAGTAGACATAATACCAATATCATTAGCCGCTAAACCTTGGGCTAACTCTTTTTGTTTCTCTGGGGAGGCAACTGCTAGAGCAAAAGCGTGACTTAGGTATGTTTTTCCTTTTAATTCAGGGTTTTTATCTACTTGGTCTATTAAATATTCAATGGTCTTAATTCCTGAAGGGCCTGTTTCATGTAAGTGGATATCTATTCCCTTATTGTAATCTAAGGCCAATTGCAAAGTTGCATCCATGCTCTTTTGTAAATCTCCATCGATGCTCGTGGGATCAAGACCTCCAATAAAATCGATATCCATTTTTGCAGCTTCCACCATATAAGGCATGGAATCGGTATAAAACAATCCATGTTGAGGGAAGGCTACTAATTCAGTTGAAAAAACATCTTTATTATTCTCTAATACTTCTTGTAAATTAGTCAAGGACTTTAATTTAGAAGTAGGTTCAATATTGACATGACTACGTGCAAAATAACTCCCCTTACTATGTAAAAGCTCGATTAAGCTTTGGGCATTATCTTTAGAGTGCTCTAGCATTTCTCCTAGAGTCTGCTGCTCTAAAGCAATCATTTGCTTTACACCTCCTTTTCTTGGTCGTACAGCTTGCCACTTCTGGCCATAGAATGTTTTATCAAGGTGAATATGCATATCCTTAAAAGCTGGCAGGGCCAGTAGTCCATTGGCATCTAAACAATCTTCACTTGGGTTGTTTTCTCTTACATTTACAATCTGATCCCCTTGTATATCTAAGGTAAATAGGTTTGTCTTAGTAGCAATAACCTGATTGTCTTCATACTCAAATCCCGTCTCTAAACGTACGTTTTTTATACTATAGTTCTCTGGAGAGTTTTTTGTTTGCAGTTCAGTCATCGTTTTGCTATTACTATTATTATCTTTAGCATATAACAGGCTTGGCGCAAGAGAAATACTAGCCATACCCAAGATAGAATTTCTTAAAAAATCTTTACGTGATATATTATTTTTATTCATATAAGTGTTTTATTGAAATACAAAATTGCAAAATAAAGAAAGAAACTATCTTTAGAAATCCACCTGATATTTGTAATTTTTATCTATTTATACGAAAATCTCTTGGTGACATAGAGGTGTGGTTTTTAAATACATGGGAGAAATAGGCCTGGTCCACAAACCCTAACTCCTGAGAAATCTCTTTAATAGATAGATCTGTATTCTCTAATAAACGCTTTGCCTGAAGAACCACCCTACTAGTTATCAAACTATTAGCAGACAGCTTTAAATGTTTTTTACAAAGCACATTTAAATAATTAGCCGTAATATGCAGCTCTTTAGCATAAAAGCCAACATTTTTATGCTCTTTGTAAAACTTATCGATTAGCATATTAAACTCCGCCAAACGGGTATTGCTCTGATAGACTTTAAACTCAGAAAAGCATCCTTGGGCTTGTTTGCTTAATATAGCCGCAATTACCCCAGCTCTAGCCCTTATAATATCCAATAGGATATCTCTATTTTCTAGTTCATTTAAAATAGCCTCAAACTCATAATGCAATAAATCATAAGTAGATGAGTCTAACTTTATTACAGGGTTGTTTTGATAATTGGTAAAGGAAAAACGAAAATAAGGAGCAAAACGCTCAAAGAAACTTCTCTCTACCATGAGCTGATAGGCTTTAGTAGAGGCGTTTATTTCCCATTTGTGCAACTGATCGGGAAAAAGTACATGTATCTCTTTATCGCCAATGGGATAATCCACTGCATCAATGGTATGGACTCCACTTCCTTTATCAAAGAGAA
Organism: Myroides sp. LJL115; assembly: GCF_054871665.1. Taxonomy (NCBI): domain Bacteria; kingdom Pseudomonadati; phylum Bacteroidota; class Flavobacteriia; order Flavobacteriales; family Flavobacteriaceae; genus Myroides; species Myroides sp. LJL115. Next base: position 42,660 of record NZ_JBTXLS010000010.1, read on the forward strand.
TGATAACGAAAAAATCATGGCTATGGGCTTTTTTAATACTTCTTTGCCCATCTAAAGTATTGAAAATAACCTGTTGATTACCCGCCTTTTGTTCCGATCGAAACGCTTGCATTTGAAGTAACTCTTTGGAGGATAAATCCATATGGCCTTGTTTGTTATTCATTCTATAAAAATTTTAAATAGTTTGCTTGCTATTTGGGACTATAACAAAGTAAAAATACAAAAACCTTGTGAGAAACCACTCTGTAAACCAATACTCTTATAGGCACCCCTTTATAAGATAAACTTCTACCCAGTAGGATTACCGCCTCAAGTGTACAGGGCTGTTTTTTTATTCTAAAAATAAACCAACAAAAGAAGAAAAAAGTGACTAAAGTGCGAACATTTAACCAAATATTTTTTTATAACCCGCTTAATATGCTTAAATTTAAGCAAGTAACCTAAAACCATACAATCATGATACACACAGAAAAAACCTTATCTCAAGTGATTAATATCCTAAAGAAAAGAGGATACACAGCGGACTTTAACTTACTGGAGGTACAAGAAAGAGATCAGAACAACCATGACCTAGGAGAAATTGAAGACTTAGTGATTGATAAGATTTACCGTTTTGCACCACAAAATGATGCCGATGACGAGTCCATCTTGTATGCTATTACCAATAGAAAAAACAGCGTTAAAGGTGTATTTGTAAATGGTTATGGTATTTCCTCTAGCGATAAAGCATCTGCAATTGTGGATCAAATCACTGTTGAGATTATTGACCAAAAAGATGATTGGACAAAATAACATCCAAAAGATTAAAGATTGTCCCATTATGGCATAACTAGACACCTTATTTGATAACTATGGCTAAGAATTTAAAAGACCTCCATGAAAAAGAAAGCGATTTTTCAGCAAAACTTCTCTTTGAAGGGAAAACAGGTAAAACCGTTAGTATTTACCTGCAAAAAGGCGCTATTATAAAAGAACATACTACTGCTATAAAGGCGCTGCTTATTTGTGTGCAGGGCCATTTGGTATACCATCAAAAGGACCAGTCTCCTATATCTTTACAGCAAGGACAATATGTAAATATACCACAGAATGTACCCCATTGGGTAGAGGCCCTTAAAGATAGTGAGGCCCTATTATTGAAATAAATAGGCAACAATGAAACTTCTAATTTTAAAGCAAAAGCTAGTACTAAAAGTAAAGAGTACTAGCTTTTATTTTTTGTAGGCAACCCATTCAAGCCATTATGCACACAGGTCTATTATATAATTAAAAAAACCCCTTCTAAGCTACGTTAATAACTCAAAGGGGCTTTTGACTATAAAAAAATGGATTCGTTTTCTTATTTTTAAAAAACTAAATACTTACATTTTAGAATCTTTTCCTTTATTAAATATCCAATAGATAATAAATGGGGCTAAAATAGTACCTATAAAACTGCATATTAAAATAACCATGTAGGTTTCTCCTTCGGATTTACTCATAGAAGAAGGTATAGAGAATGCCGCTGAAATAGCCAATACAGACATAATTAAACCAGCTCCTCCGAATAGTATTTTACCTATTTTTCCACCCGGAACAGCATAAGCTCTAGGCGCATCACTATGCCAGAAAATAACTACAAAATAGGCAATGAAAAATAAGATATAGGCACTTAAATAAATTAGAACAGTTAAAGAGATGGCAGTTTGGAAAGAAATGTTAGCACTATTACTTCCAGATCCAAAAGTTAACACTGCAGCCCAAATAGTAACAATAATACCTTGAATAATAAGGATAAAAGTAGGTACACCTTTATTGTTTTTCTGAGCAAAACGAGCTGGAAGATAACCTTGCTCTGCTACATATTGTAATCCAGAAGTAGGTCCCACTACCCAAGAGGAAACTTGTCCAAAAATTCCAAAGCAAATCAATAATCCCATGAGTATCACAGCCCATGAGTTTTTCCCAGGAGAGATTAATATTCTAAAGGCGTCAATTAACCCCTCGTTAGAAGAAATATCCCCAGTAATTACCATAGCTACAATACTTCCGCCAAGAGTACATAAAACAACTCCCACAACCACACAACCAAGCATAATTAAAGGATAGGTTTTCTGGAAGTTCTTTAAACCTGTTGCATGAGGAGCAGAAGCCTCTATTCCCATATAAGTTAGTACAAAAGCAGTCATTGCAGCAATGTTTCCATCTTTTGGAATAAAAGGTACACCTGTGAAATCGGTAGATATCGTATGACCATTATTAAAGTAGATAATCGCCAAAATAGTCAAAGCACCAACTGGTAAAACAATTCCCAAAGAGAAGGCGTACTTGGCAATTTTTGCCGTGAAGTCAGTACCTCTAAACTGTATAAATGTGGTACACCAAAATAATACTAATACTACAGAGAATTTAATCCAAGGTACTTCATTAATAACGGGTACATCCAAAATAGAAGCAAGTACTCCAATAATAAAATAAAACATAGTCACAAAGCCTACCGTTATCTGGAACCACTGAAAAAATATTGCAGCAAAACCAACAGGAGCCCCCAGAGGTTTACCTACCCAAGAGAAGATCCCTCCATCTGAATAACCCTTGACTGTTGCTAATTCCCCTGCACATAGAGCTACGGGCAAAAACCAAAAAAGTCCACAAATAATAAGGTAAAAAATTAATGTCTGCCCACTTTGAGCAAAAGTAGGATACTCATAAACGGTTAAAAATAAAGAAGCCGTCATTGCAAAGAATGCAAACTTCCCCATCGAACCAGGTACTGCTAGGGAGCTAGATGCTGTTGAAGCAGGTGCTGAGCTAGCACTTGAATTACTTGTTTCTGCCATTGCGTAAAATTATAGTTAATAAATTGATTCGTGGTCAAACCAAACTATCTTAAGTAAATTCAAAAGAGAGATTGGGTCATAAAGCTCTTGTGAAATGATGGGTGAAGCTAATTAGTAAAAGAAAAAAACCTTGATTGTTTTCAAGGTTTTTTTCTAACTCAACACTTAACCTTAAAAAATACATAATTTATAAAGAGCACTGCCCCTCATGACTATAACCAAATATAATAAATTTTAACATACTTTTATACACAAAACTCTATTATTTTTACAATTAATTCACAATACTAGATTTCTATTAACAATATTAATTACATAATTTCGCAAAAAACACTAAAAACTCCAACTATAGGGCTATTGCACTATAGGTGCGACTAAATACAATAGAGCAATCCCAAGAGAAAGTAGTTCGCCTTCAAAAATCTACTTACAAGCATATTACACACACTCCTAGTCAATTTGACTATAGAGAATAAAAAAAGCTTCCAAAAACAAGCAAATGTTTCTGGAAGCTTTTTAACTAGTAAACTACTTATTAATTACTAATTCCATTTTTTATTGTAAATATAAAAAAGAATCAAGGGGGCTAGTAATGTGATGGCAAAACAAATCAGTAGTAAACCAATATAAGTCTTGGCTTCCACAGCAGACATCGTACTAGGAACAACAAAAGCACAAACTAAAGCTACAATGGATAAGAGTAGGCCAATAGAGGCTATGGTAACCTTACCAAACATTCCACCTGGTACTTCATAGGCCCTTGGTATATCCTTATGGCGAAATAACACCACAAAATAGGATATAAAAAATATAATATAGGCGCTTAAATAAATTAACACAGTTAAAGAAATCGCCGTTTCAAAAGACATATTACTTCCATTACCACTGGATCCAAAAGTTAAAATTGCCGCCCAAACCGTAACAACTAAACCTTGAACAAATAAGATATAGGTAGGTACCCCATTTTTATTTTGCCTTTGGAAACGCTTAGGTAATAATCCTTTAGTTGCTACATACTGTAGCCCTGCTGTTGGACTAACAATCCAAGAGCACACCTGGCCTATAATACCAAAGCAAATTAATCCCCCTAATACCAATACCATCCAAGACATTTCTCCTGGAGATATAAGAGCGCTAAAAGCATCTATTAATCCCTCATTAGAAGAAATAGGCCCTACTAGCACCATAGAGACAATACTTCCTCCAATAGTACTTAAACTAATTCCAACTACCACAAGGGCAATCATAATTAATGGGTAACTCTTTTTAAAGTTGTTTAAAGAAGTAGCATGTGGAGCGGAGGCCTCTACCCCCATATAGGCAAGAACAAAGGCAGTAATAGCCGAGAAATCACTCCATTTAGGAAGCAGATTACTTTTTGCAAAATCGGGAGACACTGGGTGTCCTTTACCAATATAGATAAAAGCTAATACCAACATAACACCCACAGGTAAAATAATACCTATTGTAAAAGCGTACTTGGCAAAGCCAGCAGTAAAGCTTGTCCCTTTAAATTGCAATAAGGTAAAGAGCCAAAACATCCCAACTACCATGGAGAACTTTATCCATGGATTATTGTTTAAGGCAGGAATATCAAAAATCGCCGATAGAGTACCTATAACAAAATAAAGCATCGTTACAAAACCTACCGTAACTTGGAACCACTGGAAGAACAAGGCTGCGAATCCTGCTTTTGTCCCTAGGGTATTACCTACCCAAGAGAAAATTCCTCCGCTTTGATCACCCTTTAAAGTTGCCATCTCTGCGGAGCATAATGCCACTGGTAAAAACCAAAAGAGTCCGCAAGTTACTAAAAAGAAAATCAGTGTTTTTCCACTTTGTGCAAAGGTAGGATATTCATAAACCGTCACGAACAAGGAAGCAGTCATGGCGAAAAAAGCAAACTTACTGATGTTCTTTACCCCAATTACCCTAATGGGTAAATTATTATTATTTGGCTTATCAATCATATGATTTTACGAATTATTTATAAAACAAAAAATGTTAAAGCTGAGCGCAATACCATTCCAATATACTAAATTAAAGCGAATTACAATAAATTTCTGTTAAAAAAAAGTCCAAAACAATCATCTGTTTTGGACTTTTAAATAGTTAATAAAGTTTTTGATACCCTAAAGGTATACGTATATTTTAATACCCATCTTGCTTGGCTTGCGCCTGATCTTCTTTGGTTACTTCTTGAGTATGCTCATTGGCCTGTATTACTGTTTTATCCCCTTTATCATCTTCTTTCAATAAGCGGCGATTGGTCCAACATGCAAGAACAAAGTAAAAGATAGCCAAAGCCCATATTTGAAAATACAAATCTTTAATTTCACTTAACTTAGCTCCAAATTGAGATAAGGCAACAAAACCTTGCACTCCAAAGGTAGTTGGAACAAATTTAGCTAAAATAGCCAGCCATGCTGGAAAGGAAACCGTTGGCCAAGAAAGTCCACATAAAGCTAAAGTTGGGATAGAAAATATGGTAACGGTCATAATAGCATCCTCTCTACGTCTGAACCAATTGGTTAAAAACATACCTAAAAAGGTGATGGCTAAAATAATTGGAGTAGCATAAACCATTATCTCCCATAAACTTCCCCTTTGAGGAAATCGGTTAATATGGGTTACTACTGTTAATTCAAACAAAAGAACTAATAAAGAGAAAAACAAATAGGGAATTGCTCTACCTAAAGTAAGAAAAATACTTCCAAATCTTCTTCTTGCAAAACTATAGGTAGAGGCAAATATGCCTCTTTCTCTTAAAGTACCATATAAAATTCCTTGCCCTGTTAACTGCAAGGTTTGAATAGCAATAATAAACACCACAGGTAATACGAAAGTTCCATATCCATCAGCAATATTAAAAAGTGGAAATGCGTTAACATCAAACGGTCTCCGTGTAGCAATAGCCTCCGTTTCAGGAATGCCTGCACTCATCATTTTACTAAGCTCCAATCCTCCACCATAGGTTTGAACCACAGTCATTAAAGTAGACAAACTTTCTTTATAATATAAAATATTAGCTGTATCTATGTAGCCCACAATAGTGGGAATGTTTCCGTTTTGAATATCTCTGGTAAAGCCTTTTTCAATAACGACAATTACCCTTACCTTTTCTTGATTAAAAAGCTCTCTTGCAGCCTCTAAAGAAGTACTTTGTACATGAACATCTAACTCTTGAGAAGCATCTAACATTCTAGTTACTTGCCTACTCATAGAGGTCTGATCATTATCAACTACAGCTATAGGAAGGTTTACAAATATCTCATTGGTGTATACATAAGAATACAAAAGCGATACGGCCATAATGGCCAATATATAAATACTGTATACCGCAAAATCTTTAAATATCAATTTTGTCTCGGTAATAGCCGCTGTTATAATAGAGGCGAAATTTTCTATTGTTCCTTTAAGCATCGTAACCTCCTTTTTGTAATTTTTTCGCATAAAATGGTATGCCTATCATACCCATACAAGTAAATACAGCGATTGCTATGGCATAACCGTATTGGTTAGTGTCAAACATTATCCCTCGCATAGCATAATCTACAGTGAAACGCATATAGGAGGTAAATGGAAAAATGTAATTAATCACTTTTATAAAATTACTCATCCCATCTTCCGGGAAAGTATATCCTGCAAAAGAGAAAGCCAAAGCTGCGTAATCTGCCCCAACATTCATAGCTAGCCTTAAACTATCAAATATAGATGCCAAAAAGAAGGCCATAGACTGAATAGCGATTACAAAACTTAAAAATATCAGGTTAACAACTAAAAAGCTACCATTTAAAGTCACTCCAACCCCATAATACAGCAAACAGTTCATGAAAAAACCAAGAATCATAAATATAATGGTATATGGCAAAAGGGTAGCAAGCATTGCTACCATAACATTTCCATTTGCTTTATCAAGTAACTCCCGACCTCTTTGGTATTTTAAAGTTCGTCCTATAGCATAAACACTAACTATCATCATAACAATCTGAAAGGCCATTGGCATAAAAGACAAGTTCAGATAAATAGCGTAGCTAGTATATGGATTAAACAATATATGAAAGTCGGTATTAATTGGGTTTACCATAGCTAGAGCCTGATCAGGGGTTAAGCCTCCCTGTTCTAAGGTTTGTATCCTAGCTCCAGCGGCGAACATCATTCCCAAGGTTTGAAACTCCTCCATGATTAAACCTCCAGGTAAAATATACTCCCCATTGTAGTAACAAGTTACACTTGTATAAGAATTTTTCTGTATGTTTTTTTGAAAATCTTTCGGAATAATAATCATGGCAAATGCCTTTCCTTGTCGTATAAGTTTCTCTCCCTGCAATGCATCGGCAACTTCCTCATAAATTGCTAAGGTAGAGGTAGACTGTACCATCATCTTTAACTGTCGCGAAAGTTGACTTTTATCATCATCTAAAACCACTATAGGCAAGTTGGTGGGAACTCCTTGATTAAATAAAGAGATATAAAATATAAAAAGGAATATAGGTACCCCAAAGGTTAATAAAATCAACCGCGGAGTAGTAAAAAGCCTTTTTACCTCTTCTTTAAAAATTACTGAAAATCCTTTCTTCACGTTAAATTAATTTTACTTCAAGTTCTTTTGATCAATTAAAGCGCTCATTCCTGGGCGTAATCCCTCTACTTTAGTAGTAGGATAAGCCTTGATTAAGAAAGTCTTCATATCAAAATCACCCTTTGTTTTAGTCGCACTCCATGTAGCGTAATCTCCTTGAGCTGCAATATAACGTACCTCTAACATCACCTCTTGATTGCCCAATCCAGGAATAATTGCTGGTATTTGAGTATGCATTTTAAAATGTGGCATTAAATCTTCTCTTACATTAAAAAACACCCACACATCGTCTAAGTCTACTAAATTAACAAGTGGATAACCTGCGTTAATAATTTCGCCAGCATTAGGCATAATAGTAAGAACTTGTCCATCACGAGGCGCTTTTACTTGGCCTTCTGACTTAAAGATATCCGCTTCTTGTACTCCGGCCTGTGTTTGTTCCACAATGGCTAAAGCAGCCTTTTTATCTTCCACTCTAGCGCCATCTTTAATCATTGTATAATTAGATAAAGCCACCTTTTCCATTTCCATAGAAGCTTTATATTGAGCAAAAGCCTCATCTCTTTTTTGAGCAGGTACAACTTTTTCATCATATAAATTTTGCACTCTTTCATAAGTACTCTTTGCTAAATCCATTCCTGTTTTAGCTTGTTGCCACATATTGAAAGCTGCCTGCACTTCTTCTTTTCTTGCTCCAGCTTTTACTTTATCATCTACCGCTTGGGCAGCTTTTTCTAAAGCTTGAGCTTGGGCTAGTTTTGCATCAATCTCCGGTGTACTGATTTGCATCAATACATCTCCTTTTTTTACATCCTGCCCTTCTATGACAAAAATCTCCTCTACTCTACCTGGAATTTTTGAAGCTACATTAATTTGCGTTGCATCTACTTGTCCTTGCATATAAGACTGATCCGGAGCCGCCATATACCATAAAGAGACACCTAGAACCACTCCTATGATTAATATACCTACTAATGCATTTATAATATTTTTTTTCATTGTCTTGAATTTAATTAGTGTATTGTAAAAAGTTCTTACTCATTCCAGCTAGTTCTAATAAAGCAGCTAATTCCACTGCATACTGAAAATGAGACTCAAGGGTTAAAAGTTGTACTACAGATAAAGCAACTTCAGCATCCACTACATCAGAAGAGGTAGCAAATCCTTCTGCAAAGGCTCTTGTTTTAACGCGTACAAACTCTTGAGCCAATTCTAACTGTACTTTAAGATTAGCAATTTGCTCTTGTTGCTTTTCTAAATCTTGGTATAATTTAGCTACAAGCATTCTAACATCACTAATAGCCTTAGTTTGTAAGTATTCTACTCCTTCAACAGTTGCTTTAGCAGCTTTTATTTCATTTTTAGTTTTAAACCCTTCAAATAAAGAGTAACTCACTCCTACACCAATGGTCCAAGGTTTGTTGTTATTATATAAAATATCTAAACCGCTTATTGGGTTATTATGAGCTAAAATAGTTTGACCAAAAGCAACAACTGTTGGTAGCCTACCACTTCTTGCTACTTTAACCCCTTGCTGGGCTAACTGTTTTTCTAATTCAATTTTTTGAAGTAATGGATAATTCTCCTGAGCTGCATTACGGTAAAACTCCATTGTCTCTAAGTTATCTACTTGAAAAAACTCACTAGATAAATCTTCTTGTACACTATCTACTTCTAGAGTATTAGCTAGAGCAATACGAGCTAAAGCAGCATCTTTAATGCCAGCTTCCAATTCTCTATTCGCCTCGGAAACAGCAACCTCTGCTACTAATTTCTCTACTGGAGCAATCATTCCATGTGCTTCTAATTTTGTAGCATCTGAAAGGTGTTTCTCCATAGCTTTAAGCACTTGTCTTTTTACCTGCACAGCTTGCTCGGCTAGCTTAACCATAAAGTAACGCTCAGCTAGTTCGGTTACTAAAGCACTTTGCACATTGTCTAATTCAGTCGCCGCAATTTCACTTTGGATCTTCTCTGCATCAATAGCTGCGTTTATTTTACCACCTGTATAAAGTGGCATAGTAGCTAAAAAGCCTCCTAAGACCATATCGCGTTTATTGAAATCCATTTTCCAATCCCCTAGTGCATTAGCATCAGGAATTTGGATAAAATCAGCTACGCCATTACGAAGCCCATTTAAATTGATTCCCAAAGAACGGTCCGTCCAAAGCCCCATACCATAAGCCTTGATACTTGGATAGCGCAAACCTTTAACGGCTTTTTCCTTAAAACTTTGTACTTGCTCCATCTTCTCCGATGCCTTCAAGCTACTATTATCCTTATTCATTTGCTGATAAGCCTGTGAAAAGGTCATACTTTGGCTATAGGCAGTACCTGAGAAAAACAAACAAGTAGCTCCTATTATTGTGAATAAAAGGTAGCTCCTTAACTCTAAAATTTTCATTAAATTAAATTCTTGTTTATACTTTCAAATATAAGTACTTTTTAACAATTAAACCCTATTAAATACCAATATTTTTAACTTATCATTACCATAATTAATGTAAAAAGCACCATTATTAGTGGTGCTTTTTCTAATTTTTATATATTAATCTACTATAGGTAACTGCCTAACTATTTAACTTTAAACAGCCAGCGAATTCCTACTAATATTCGGGTTTCGTTTTTAGTAGGTAAACTTTCATACTCATTTTTGAATTCCGTTGAAGTATAAGAATAAGCGGTATGAAAACGCAAGTCTTTCAAAAGCTCACTGGTAAATGGATAAAATTCCACTACAGCCTCCCCTCCTTTTACATTATAAGCTTGAGCATTTAACTCTTTATCAAAACGCTGGCTATATACCCCTTTGATAAAAGGACGCCATTTTCCAAAATTATATTCGAATTTAGCAGATACTGCTTGATCTTCTACTAAACGCAATTCATTAGGAGCTATAGAAACAATAGAATTATAATCCATTTGTCTATCTCCTATATAATAATCCAATTCGGTTGTGAATTTACCAACGTTAATTTGATTACCAACGGTAAACCAATTGTAGAACTGACTATCGGTATGCTCAAAAAGTCCGTATCCCCAACGCGTTTTATAAACTCCATCAAAAAGACTTCCTACCCATAAAACATTATAAGCTAAAGTTTTATCCTCGTTCTTCTTATCGGAGAATTCGCTATATGGAGAGTTGATAATTTGAGCATTGAACACTTGATTTTTCCATTGATAGGATACATTAACTCCTACAGCCGAAGAAGTTAAGTCGTTATAAATAGTAGTTGGAGAGTAAACATCAGCAGAGTTGTAATTATACTCAAAGGTTCCAAACTGAATGGATTGCATACCTACTTTAACATTCCAATTCGGGGCAAAATCAAAACTAACCCAAGCCTGATCTGTAGCCGAGGATAACCCATCGCGATTATCCGGTGATTGATCTTTATTTAAACGTTGACGAAGGCGATAATGGACCTTAGGGGTAATATCTCCTACAAAGAGTACCTTTAATATATCGGCATGAAACCCCTTATTATCATTTTTACCATTATCTAAGATATAGCGAAAATCATAACGAGTATCTAACATAATATTTAGCATCTCATCGTCCCACTCCAGTTTTTTATTTAAATCCTCGTCTTCCCTATGTTGAGCATATCCTGCTGTGGAAAGACAGATAAAAGCAACAAAAAATAATATTTTTCTCATAGGCCTAGTTTAAAATTTGCAATTAAAAAGCCAAGCTATTTAAAAAAAAACAGCTTGGCTTTTATATTTACATTAATTCATTACAATAACGAACTTCTTCCTAGTGGTGGAAGCTAGTTCCTTCCTCTTTAGTTAAAGGAACAGAAACTGGATGTTTCTTAAAGTAGTCAATACAGTGTTGTAAGTCTGTTAACATTAAGTCAGCCATATCTCTAGAGAAACCATGGCGGATTAATACACGTTGGATTACTAAATCCTCACAGTTATTTGGTAAGCTGTACGATGGTACTTGCCATCCGCGTGTACGCATACGGTCCGATAACTCATATAGGTTGAACCCTGGATCGATTCCTTTTTTAAGAATCCAAGCAGCCCCAGGAACTCCTCCTACCCCATCATAAACAATGTCGAAAAGTCCCATTTTTTTCACTTGCTCAGCAATATACTGTCCATGATCCGCACAAGCCTGCTGAATCTTAGTATATCCTTCACGACCATGGGTTAAAAAGTTATGGTATTGCCCCATTATTTGTCCTCCTGGACGAGAGAAGTTAAGTGCAAAAGTTGCCATGTTTCCACCTAAGTAGTTAACATTAAAGATTAATCCTTCTGGTAAATCTGATTTCTCACGCCAAACAACCCATCCCACACCAATTGGTGAAAGTCCGAATTTATGCCCTGAACTATTAATAGATTTAACTCTTGGAAGTCTAAAGTCCCATACCAAATCTCTTTGGATAAATGGAGCTAAGAATCCTCCTGATGCACCATCTACGTGAATAGGAATATCTAATCCTGTATCTTTTTGTAATTTATCTAAACAATCATGGATAAGCTTAACATCCTCATATTGTAAAGTAAAAGTAATCCCTAAAGTAGGTACTACTCCGATAGTATTCTCATCTACTCTTTTTAATACTTCTTCTGGGGTCATAACCATTCTTCCGTGCTCCATTGGAATTTGACGAATTTCTACATCAAAATAACGTGCAAATTTCTCCCAACATACCTGAACAGCACCAGTAATAATATTTGGTTTATCCGTTGGCTTTCCAGCTTTTTGCATTTTTTCTCTCCATCTCCACTTCATCGCTAATCCTCCTAGCATCGCAGCCTCAGAAGAACCTGTAGTAGAACATCCGATAGTTTCAGATGCCTCAGGAGAATTCCATAAATCTGCTAAAATATGCACACAACGCGACTCAATTTCTGCAGTTTGCGGATATTCATCCTTGTCAATAGCGTTCTTGTTAATACATTTATCCATGATAATGTGAAGATCCTCACTTACCCCTGTCTGACAAAATGTGTTTAAGTTTTGTTTCGCGTTTCCATCTAGTAACATCTCATCTAGAATTAAATCGCGTACTGTAGCTGAATCGCTTGACTTCTCATTCAATTTGTACTTCGCAAGTCCTTTTAAAGAAATCTCTTGAGAATATTCATCTGAATATTGCCCGTCTTTTCCACCAGGGTTTACAACGTGTAATGCCATAATTTTTTATTTTTTGTGTTAATTTAAATATTCAATCAAGACCCAAATCTTAATTACAATACAATATAATGATTTTTAACATAATTTCAAGATTAAATTATAATTATTTTAGATATTATTCACTCTTTATAGAAATGCCCTATCTTCAATATTTTTTCAACTACTACACTATTTATAAACTCTCTCTATCATCCCATGCATATTGCATTATTTTGAGTGCTATTAAAGACCATACCTGCAAAACGAAAGAAATACCACCTATTTTATAGGTTTTTGATAGTTTTAAAAAAACAACAATCTCATGGAAATTAGTACACAAAAAAAGCTTCTTGTTTAAAACAAAAAGCTTTTTTTAAAATATTCACGTTAAATATTGATCTATTAATATAAAGGTACACTCACCATCTGAGTACTTTGAGCATATTGAGCAAAAGTGAACTTAGTATAATTCATATCTGCATAAGCTCTCACGTATAGTTCTCCTTGGCTTAAATCTGTTAGTACAGTCCAAATGGTAAATTCTGTCATGTACGTTGTTTTGCTAGGATCACCAGGCGAGGGAACATTCATTGCAGAAATGTTCTTTGGTCTATCAAAATTATTCATCACATGAGCAAGTTCAACAACTTGCTTTTGTGGAGTATCTACTACATTGGCAAAAGTGGAAAAGAAGAATGCCTTAACAAAACGCCCTACTGAAGTACTTGAAGAAGGCAGTACAGAAGTGGCAGTTCCACTATCTGGCTGCATTAAGGTCATTTTTCCAATTTTACTTACATTAACCTCCATATTATTCATATTAGAATAGTTATTTAAGTTTGTTAGATGCCATGGAAATGCAGGACCATTAGTCATCACTCCTGTGGGGTTATCATAGATAGTTAATGCCCCTTGACTTACCTCTACCACTACACTTTGTCCTGATCTATCGTATAAAGCAAAGTGGAAAGGAGCTTTTAATCCTCCAATTAAAGCAATAGACTCACTCCAAAAGCTAGCCGTATTAATACCTTGCTTTAACTCTGTTATATTAGCAAAGTTTGCAATAGCCCATTCTCCAAAAGAAGTAAAAGGAACACTATTTGGGTAAGCAGAACTTGGTAGATCTTTTAAATCTGAATCCGTCATCATATTTAAGCTAAAAGACAGTCCTTGATCGTTCACTCCTTGCATAGCTCCCATTGGATCTATCTTACTTACAGGCACTGTTAATGCCATCATAGGATATTTTGCCTGGTAGGCAAGACCTGGAGTATTATCCGGAGCTGGATGTTGAAACTTTTGTCCTTTTGGATAGTAAGTCAAATTAGTTACAATTTGATCGGTTGTAAATTCCATTGTTCTACCATGGTAGACATTATTTTGCTTATCCTTAATCATTAAAGAAGTACAAGCAAAAGGAATATTACTTTGGATTTGTTCTTGGCTAAATGGTGTATACTCAACAAATTTAACTTCTTGCCCACTTTGGGTATCTTGGTTTACACTGTTTGGTAAATGATTTGATGTATTCATCCTATTTTAAGGTTATTAGTTAATCTAAATTAATATATACAGGTGCTGTATTTGAAGTAAAATCAGAAATACTGTGATCTACAAAATTAAAGCTGTTGTAGCTGCGCACTAACAAACGGCCGTTTTTTAAATCCGTTAAACTAGTCCACAAAGTATATTCACATATGAGTTGTCCATTTGGACTTGTTGGATCGCTTTTTGAAACGCTCATGTTTTTTGGTCTATCAAACTTGTTCATAATATGAGAAAGCTCTAAAAGGGCACCTTGTGCACTAGAGGCTTGCTCAGCGAAGCTACTATAGAAGGTAGCACGAACAAATCGGTCTACAGAGGTATCCGAAGAAGGCAAGCTTGCTAAGGCTATACCAGAATCAGGCTGTTTTATAGCCATATTACCTAAAGAACCCTGATTTACATCTAAATTGGTTAAATGGGTATAATTATCAAGATTGGTTAAATGCCATGGAAGTTCAGGTCCATTAGTCATTACCCTAGTTGGGTTATCGTAGATGCAAACTTTTCCAAAATTTATCTCTACCACTAAGCAAGCTCCTGTAGTATCGTAAAACGCAAAGTGAAACGGAGCGCTCATACCACCTACTTCATCCAATTCCCTGCAATAGAAAACTTGGCCTTTTAAAGCTTCTTTGATTTGCTTCACATTAGCAAAACTAGCCAAAGCCCAATGACCTAAACAATCAAAGGATACCACATTGGAATAATCTGTTATTACCTGAGCATCTAACTCTGAATTAGTTTTCATATTTAAACTAAAGGATAACCCTTGAGAGTTTACTCCTTCTAATAATTGTTTTTCAAGTCCTTTACCATTATTGTCCATTGGCATCCCCACTCCAAGCATAGCATACTTACACTCAAAGGCCATTAAAGGTGTGTTGTCCTTAGTAATGGGAGCAAAACTAGTACCCTTTGGGTAATAACAAATACTAGATGGAATTGCCGAGGTTGAAAATTCCAAGGTACGTCCATGATAGATATTTTTATCTTGATCCGTTATTGCTAAGGAAGTACAATAAAAAAGTGTATTACTCATGGTGGGAGTTATCTTCATACTGGTATAATATTTAATGGATGGTTTTAATATAACATAAAGTCTAGGAAAAAAATTAACCTTTATAATTTTTTATTCTAAACCTAAAAATAAAACCACTAGACTTTAGTATAAAGATATAACAATTATACAAACTTTTATAAAAATTATAAACATTCTTCCATATCCATTGATAAAAGCCTTTAACACTTCTATTACCTTTTACTCTTGCTTCCTATAGAAAGAACTTCCTAAGATTAACCTTAGTTATCGCGGTAGGCTATTTATTCTTAAATATAAGTAAAATACAACATTTGGTGAAAAAATGATTATAGACAAACAAAAAGAAGCGTAAACTAAAAAAATTGCGACCAATTTTGATAAAATTTGCAAAAAAGCTTTTACATTTGGGTGTAAAGACCTTTAACTTGTTTATTGGTATCTAAAAAAATAACACTATGTGTATTTTTTTCAGCCTTATAACAAATTAATGCTTGACTTGTCGAATAATTGACCTAATTAATATGGACTCTTACAACCAAAAACATCCTATTAGGTATAAAATATATACCTTATTGAATATTAACTCTAAAACATTGGCTAGTAAAATAACAATGGGAATTATTGTTATAGTTATCCTAGCTAATGCAACTGTTTTAATCCTTCAATCGGTAAATAGTTTACAAGATAAATTTGGAGACTTTTTCAATACCTTCTCCTTGTATTCTGTATTATTCTTTACCCTAGAATATATTTTACGCATGTGGAGTATTACCTGTGATCCAGCGTATAGAAAACCAATTATAGGTCGTTTGCGCTACGGAATTACTGCCATGCAAATTATTGACCTCTTGGCTATCGCACCATTTTTTCTGTCTTTCGTGTATTTTGATTTACGCATTTTACGCCTTTTAAGAATCTTTAGATTATTGCGTATCTTTAAGGTAGCTCGTTATGTAACGGCATTAAATCTACTAGTTAGAGTACTTAGAAGAAAAAGAGATGAGCTTGTATTAACTTTTGTAATATTGATTTTTCTACTAATCATCTCCTCCACGGCTATGTATTATGCAGAAAACGCAGCTCAACCAACAAAATTCTCAAGTATACCTGAATCCATGTGGTGGGCTATTATCACCTTAACTACTGTTGGGTATGGAGATGTTGTTCCCGTTACAGTGATAGGCCGTATTTTAGGTGGCTTAATATCTGTTATAGGAGTAGGTTTCTTTGCCGTACCAACTGGGGTTTTAGCATCTGGGTTTTCAGAAGAATTTTCTCTAGCTCAGAACAATCTGAGTCAATTAAATCCAAATGCAGCACCATTGCAGGATACCTTTGGGGGAGGCGCGCCAAAACCTAATCAAAGTCCTCAGATTCCTAAATAAATCTACTTTATCTGTATGAAGTAATTTCTTATATGCAAAGAGGTGTTTTTTACTTAAAAAAGCACCTCTTTGCTTATTTTAAGTCTTTTATGTCACTTTACACCTCCACTTTCAATAAGAAAAGATCTACTGAAAATATATTATTTTATATTTTTTAATTTCTTAGCAACAGCAGGAATAGAAAGGAAAAAAACACAAAAAAGCCTGTAAATAAAACACTTAGTACATGCTTTACAACTCCTTTTTATCCTTTAGAAACAAGGATTATTACAAGAGTAAAACTCTTAAAAAAAGGAACAAAAAAAACACTTTAACTATTCTTTATATAAAATATCTTTAGTACCTTAACATTAATTAAGAATCACTAATATTAAAACGTTAAATTATGAAATTATTTAAATTTTTACCCTTATTAGCTCTTGTGCTTTTTATGGGATCTTGTGGAATCCAAGTATCCTCTAATTATGACCAAGCAGTAAACTTTAATCAATTTAGAACCTATAATTTCTTTGAAGAAGGAATTGAAAAATGTAAATTAGATGATATCACTAAACAAGCAGTATTAAGTGCTATTGAGGCAGATTTACAGAGTAAAGGATATACAAAATCAACTACTAATCCCCAGATTTTAGTAAACATCTTTACTAAAACTCAACAGGAATTAGATATTCAAAACAACTATAACTACCCTGATTTCTATGAGCCATATGGATACTATGGCGGATGGGGATATACTCCTTACTGGGATCCACAAGAAACAACAACAGTAACAACAGAACTAGAAGGAAAATTATATATCGATATTTTAAATCCTGCTACTAAGTCAATGGTTTGGCAAGGTGTTGGTACAGGTTTATTAGGTGGTGCAAATACCCAAGCTAAAGTGGAAGCATTAGTACAAAAATATGTAACAAGCATATTGGCGAACTATCCTCCAGGAGCTTCAAAGAAAAAATAACAACAATACTTCTTTAAAGTAAGATAGTGTGTTGTAAAGCCCCTATTAAGCCTTGTCTTAATAGGGGCTTTATATTTAAAATTATAATTAAGGTAAAGGGTATTACTAGAGTGAACTATCGCATAGTTAATTAATTTAATAACATAGATTTAAAATAGAAATACCTTATAACCTCTTTTGAACTAATAAACTTTATTATATTTGAGTCGTTTATTATTATTTATTATCCCTAAACTTTTTCAGATGCAGAGGTTAGTTACCATTATACCGGACTACATCTTACTTTTAACTATACTAGTTTGTATTGCTAACCTAGTAATTTATTTAAAAGATCTCAACCAACAAAGTACTGCTTTACAATATGTTAATATATTGATACTAAGTCATTGTAGTTTTATTTTACTCCTACAATTTTTAATACTATATCCCATTGACCTAGAACTATATTGTCCATTTCTGCTTTTTTATGGACCTTTTTCCTATTTGCTAATAAAAGATTTAATCTCCAGTTATAAAAGCAAGAGAAAACTATTACTTTGGCAGTTTTTACCCACAACTATTGTAGCACTGGGCTACTTACTACTTCAAATCTTTACAGAGTATTCACCTAAAGACGATTATACCCAGCTCTTATGCTTCTTATTAATTGTTGGATTACAAATGATTACTTATGCCTTTGTAGGATACTATACCCTTAAAAGTAAAAAAACTTATATCCCGCGAGCTTATAAATATAAATACCCTTTAACCATTTATGGATTAACAGGACTTTTAGTTGTAGGTATTACTTTCACGGGGAGTTTCATTCTGCAATTAAACAGCCTTTATGATAAACAAATTAACATCACCATTGTTTCGGTAGTGCTCTTACTATCTTCTTTTTTCATTTATAAAACCTTAAGCTTGGATAAAAGGAAAAACCATAAACCCTTAGCCTAGCCTAAGTGATTTAAAATAGATAAGCTCAATACAAGCAGGTATTAACTTACTTTACAAGGATATACATTAATACTTAATCTGTTTAAATTCTCCATCTTGGCATAGAACAAAAAGTTTGTCTTGAAAGAACTCTATCAAATACACCTTTTCTAATGAATCTATACCAGCGGTTTTCAAACAGTGCATAACCCAGGCTTCATCTTTTTCTATTTGAGTTAGAAATTCTTGATCCAATACTCCTTGTACATAAAAGATGTAACCTGGTAAACAGCTCTCATTGGTGTTTGGTCTAACACTTAATTGCCCATTTGGCTCTATTTGTAGGAAATTAACCTTGGAGAAGGTATCAAAACCTAGGATGCGTAAATTACTTGCTAGACTTATCATATCTACTTTATTTTGCTTGTTTTTAATAGCATCCAAACAGAATTTACCATCCTTGACTAAAACAATAGGTTTACCAATGGCAAAAGAGCGAAAGAAATTAGTCTTTTTAACCAATAGATTCAAACTATAAATTATGGCAATAGCCATAAATAGGCAGATAATAAATTGTAGCATAGAAATACTAGGACTGTAAATCACCCCTCCTAGAATACCTCCTAGAATAAAATTTCCTATTAAATCAATAGCATTCATTTGAGAAACTTGAGTTTTTCCTGTGAAATTTAAATACAGGATAATAATTAAAAAGCCGATTAATAATTTGAGTAATAAGTAAAGGTAGTCCATTGTCTAAAAATTAGATGAGAAAATTGGTCTTTAAGTATAAAACTCCAAAGGCAGATATTTCGAAAAAGTACCCTATTGCCTTTGGAGGTTCTACCTACTATAACCACTGTATTAAAGTTAGTTAATCCAAGTAAAACAAAAAAGCTTCCCGCACTACTAACTCAAGTTATATTCGTTGATTTACAGTGATTTATCTATCTTTTTTACACTCTACCTCATACTACTTTAAAAAATCTATACATATCATATTTCCCCGAAGCCTATCCTTGTGCTGGTTCTTACTAAAATTCTCTAGCATAAGCTCTTTATCATACCCCACTACTTGATTAAATACTAGCTGCTCATTGACATAAATCAAAACAATTTCTTGCATATTGATTTGCTCTGGAGAAACCAAAACACAAAAGAAGTTACGTTTTGACTAGTTAATTTAAAAATATTTTGATTGTAATTTGCCTGAATTTTAACAGACTTTCGGGTAAAACAAAAGGCCTATCTTTGTACCTCTACGTCGATAAGGTCATCTTCTTTTGCTTCTTACTTACTATATTCTAACCATTTACTAATTTGGAAATTAATCCTAGGAATAGGTCTATAATCACTACTTAAGGTATCCAATTGCATTGTACTTAGCCAGTGTATACTTCCATTGGCATTATCATCTCATTGCCAAAGAACTTCTTTAGGTAAAGGATCCCTTTTTGTATTTTAAACAGTTAAAAAAAGAATCTTCACAGCAGGCCTGGCAGCTTTAAATTCTGGAAACTAATGTGGGTATCCATTATAGCGATAATCCCTATAATGGGCCCCTAAATAGTCCACTACTTTAATTAAGGTATCATTTGACATGGTGGGTAGTAATAATCTAAATCTGTTGAAAAATTGATAAAGGAGCTATTTTTAGCATTTTCTACAAAAGTACCACCGGTGAAAACTTTAGGATACGTATTAAAGCCAAAAAAACCGGCAAAATCACTTGGGTCTTTCATCCAATAGGAAAAGGATCCAGTTGCCCCATTAGAGTGTCCTGTCAGAAACACTTTATTATCATCTATGGACAAAGTTTTCTTAATCATCCTAACAATAGAAGGAACCATAAAGAAACCAGCATCACTTGTCATCCAGTTATAGTTTTTATCTGCGCTTGGAAACACTAAAATAACGTCCTTTAAATCGGCAATCTCCGTATAATAACGATGATAATCTCCCAATACAAAAGAAGGAACCTGAAAATCAGACAGTCTAGTAAAACGAACTGCGCCATGTAAGACCACAAGAACGGGATAACGCCTTGAAGGATTATAATTTGCAGGTAAATGCACTAAAAAAGAACTATTTAAGGTATCGTTTATGGCAAAAGAAAGGGAGTAGTTAATTTTTTCTTTATCCAAATAAGGAGCATAATTCTTTAACTGCTCATATAGCTCTCTTGCGCTTTTAGTGGAATCTATTGGAAGTTGTTTAGTCTTATAGAATTCTTCTTGGGCTAAGTCCAATTCTTTATAGTAGCTTTTTTTATGGCCTTGAGCAATTTCTTATACCTTACTGCATAAGGGCTTGCTCATCAAAAAATCGAAATCCTCCTGGGCATCGTGCTAAAACCTCAGCAAAAGTAGGTATTCCATCATCATCTACTGTATTTTGCAATAGCTCGAAGAGCATATTAAAGCAGAGGGTATCTTGTTCTACTTGATTTGCAACAGAAACTATTTCCCATCTATGCACGTCCATAATACTATCGGGGCACAACCTTTTTAGATTCTCCCATTTATCCAAAGCTTGTTTAAGCTCTTCTTTACTTTGGGCGTTATAGCTAAAATCTAATGTACTTTGACTTAACTCTTTAAAAGATTCTTGCCCATATAAGGAAGAGCAAAAATAGACACAGCAAAATAGTAGGGATAATTCTCTCATAGTTGTTACTTTTTACATTTTATACTCTAAAGCAAATTAAGAAAATCCCTTTTTAGACAATGGTAGATTTGGAAACTAACCTTGTTTATTTCTTTTCATGCCAAAAGGAAAGGTATCCTCCTGGCCTATAAGAGTCCCTTTGCTTAAAAAGTCTACAGGAGTGTAACCTGTTATACTTTTATAGAGCTTATTTAAATGGGAAGGACAACTAAATCCATTTTGATAGGCCGCTGTGGCCCAATCTACTGTGTCCTTCGAAGACATTTTAGATTGAAAAGACTTTCTAAAGCGAACTATTTGCTGAAACCTTTTAGCGCTAAGTCCTAGATGCTGAGTGACAAGCGGTTTAAATACTGCCTACATACTTTTAAACTAGAAGTTAAATCATTTATGTGAAGTTCTAAATAATCCTCTAGTATATCCTGCACCCCTTGACTTAGAAGCTTGTTTTCAAACTGCCTATATCTGTTGTGTAAAAAACCATCTAGTAGATGAGTTAAAACCTGTATATCCCTGTTTTGGAATAACTCTATTAATTCCCCTTGAGAAAATAAATCTACTATGCTACAAGTAGTTTTTTGATCTAAATCAACAAAAAATTGATTCATTCCCAAAGGATGAAAAACAATTACAACACGGTTTAAAGTCCCTTTTTGAGTAACTCTTAGTGTATCTTGTCGAATTGGAGTATATAACTGTAAGAAGCCTGCATTTTCATGGAATTCTACACCCGAATTATCTTCTAATCTATAATGACTTTGGTAAAGTGAGATGGAAGTATTGTAGTGAGCAAAACAGTCGTATACACGAAGCTGATTACTAGGTCTACTATCTAAATAATAGTAGTCTACGTATTTTTTGACTATCCCACATTTTGGTTTAAAGGTGATAAAGACATTATCCATAGAGCAATCTTTTCTTATGTTAAATATAGAAGGGGTTTTAAAGTATAAAAGTAAGGTCTATGAATCTACACTACTGTAATACACTATATTTCAGCACAATAACAAAAGAACAATTGTAAATAAAAATAACCAAAGAAGTAAAGGCTAAAATGAACAATTTTATTTAACCTCTTATTGAACTAAGAAACGTTAATTGTACTAGTTCCTCTCGAAGCTTAATAATTTAGTAATCGCCTATCCTCGGGTCTTACTTGAATTTAAAATATAATAAAGTTTATTAATATAACTTTTGATAGAACATATGCCTAAAAAAAATTGACTATCAGGTAAATAACCCAATAGTCAATCTTATTATACCTTATCTAGCACTTATTTCACTAGCAAAGTTTTATTTAAAATCCTTAGTCTACTCTTTGGTAAATCATAGGATTACTAATTAAAACGCTCTCTAAAGAAACACTAGCCGAAGATGTATTATTAGTCTTATCTATGTCTTCTGTTCTAGTAGTAACTGTAGCAATATTTTCAACTACTTTTTGGGCTTCCATACGAACAGTTATTGTCAATGTTTCTACCTCTCCCACCCTTAAGGATTCTAATTTCCACTCACCTGTCTCTTTATCAAAACTACCTTCTGTAGCCTCAGCGCTTACAAAAACTAACCCTCCTGGTAATATATCTTCTACCACCACATCTATAGCAGTATAGGTTTTTGCTTCCTTTAACTCTAGATTAGTCACTTCAATAGTAAATTCCACTAAATCTTTATAGTATACGGTATCTTTAGCAACAGTTTTTACAACTGCTACATCCGCTATACATTGTGGCTGTGCTACAACGTTAGTTGAAATTGTAGATACACTTTTAGTATATGCTCCATTTACAAATTCAAAAGCATAATAAGTACCCTCACCTGCCTCAGTATGATCAACTACCTTAGTACCATCTTGTCTATCTGAAGTAGTATACCAATGGATTTCTGCTCCTGTTGGTATAGATGAGGTATAAAGCTCCATTAAGTTCACCTCTGTAATACCGTCTATACTACAGTCTTCTGCTAAGTAGATAAATGCTGTTTCACAAACCCCTAATAAGTTACATAAACTATACTCTAAAGGATGTTCTGGTAAACTAGCATCTGGACTTACAATAAGCTCACCTGTTTCCAAGTCTAACTCAAAACCTTCTGGCCAATTACCAATTGGTGCAATAGTAGCATTTTTATTCTCCCCTTCTAAAATAACAGCAGTTGGAGTATTTTCTTTTCCTACATAAATAACATCATTATCAATAATGTTTTTATTTGGAGCTGAAAATAAAAAAGTATTATCCGCTGGATTAACTGGTGATACATACTCAGCAAAATCTTCACATATCAATTCCGCATCAACATCAGCATCATCTGGTAATTCCGTAATCATGATATCATCAATAAAAAAATCGTTCCCTCCGTTTATGGATATAGCATTACGAAGTGCAATAGCTATATATGCCGTATCTGCATTCAATTTCGAACAATCACTCGCTTGTGGAATAGAAAACGTCCAAGAGAATTCTTCCCATGTATCTTTCACCTTAGTAGACATTGGCTTTGAACCACCTAATTTTCCTTCTGATAAAGTATTTTGCACCTCAAATTGAAAGGCAATGTTATTTTGCATATTAGCAAATGCCCATACAGAAAATTTATACTTCTTTCCTGCTTCAAGTTCTATACCTCGACGATAAAACTGGTTTAAAACCTCCCCTCCATTCACAGCTAATACTGCTCCGAAATCTTTGGTCTTATCTTCTCTAAGACTTTGAGCATTTTGTCTCCAGAACTGATCCCAGCCTTCAGGCCATTTAAAATTCCCATTTTCATCCACACCTATTTCACTGTAAATTTTATCAGGATTAATAATGGCATAATACCCATCACTAATTACGTTTTGGTATAAAGTTGAATTAGTCTCTTTTGGGTCCCAATCTTCTGTTGGATCTGCAAAACGATAAAATTTCCCACCATGTGTTGAGAAAGTATTATCCAAATTAGCATCTCCCCCAGCTTGGGGTATATTTTGAGAAGGAGTTCTTGTAGTATGATTTCCAAAATCCTCATGGAAAACCACTTTTTGCCCATAACTATACCCCATTGTAAGCATAGATAGCAAAGCAATAAACCAATAACCCAAAGTTTGTTTATTCCTCTCTATTACTGCAGAGGATAAAAATTGTAAATTTTTTGTCATGTAATAAATTTTCAAAAAAATAGTCGTTAATAGGTGTTAAAAATATAGGTACAAAAAGAGTTGAAATCTCTCTAATTCACTGGGCATTAAAAAGGGAAAAAGCACTGTTATAACCTGGTAAATAAATTTACAAAAAAGCTTAATAAACCAAATAAAGCTGTTTTACAAAGCTCTGAAAACAAAGTCATTATAGTACTTTTCAACACTAATAAACCCAAAAACTAGATTTGCTCCTAAATTTGAGTGCAAAGGTAGTCTTTATTCTAATTATTTAGAAATTTGCTATTATTTAAACAGTGTTTTTAACAAAAATTAGCCTATTATTTAACAAATGCAATCTTTTCTAGCCCTCTTTTTTTAATAAAAATAGTTTTATAAAATCAAATTAGGCTATTTTTAGTTTACTACCCCTTTTATAGTGGTACTTTTCACATACTACTAGTATAAGTAAGAAAGTCTACACTTATAAAACAAAGAAAAACATTAAGGAGCATTAACTAAAAAAGGGGCTATCTCATAAAGGTTACCTAGCTGTCATTCAGGAGTAAATTATTAGGTATAATTTATATTTCAGATTAAATAATTAAATTATACTAAGTAAAGCACGATATTTATTAAGTAAAAAAGGGGTTGTCTTCAATTGTGAGACAACCCCTTGTGATATTATTTAAAAACTGTAAGCTAATTTTTATTTTTCCACGATATTTTACCCCATACTTTAATAGAGGTTAACGAGGTAGTTTCACTAGAGAATTCTACTACCACATTATTTTTTTGTAATTCGGTTATTACCTCGTCTTTTGTAAAAGTAGGTAAATTAGCAAAGTCTATATACCCCTGTAGAGGTGAAATTGTTTCTACCTTTTCAAAAGAAAGATTATCACCGAGCTTTGCAGAGGCTAAAACAAAATCCTTTTCTTCTAAAAGCTCAAAACCAGGAGACAGTGTCTTTTGTAAAACCTCAGAGGTTACATCTTCTTGTAAAAAGCTATAGCTAAGCCATGGAAGTTCTTGAGAATACTCTACGGTAGACTCTACTTGATTGAAGTCCTGGTCATAATCCATTACCACCTTAGTGGTTGTAACTAATGTAAGATCTTTAGCCAAACTTACATCTACATAATTAATAGGTGTTGGCTGCTCTAATTTAAGCAAATCGCTAACTATAGGATAAAGACCTGGTATTTGCTCTAAATCCATGGAATAGGTCATCCAAAGTGCTAAATTATCTTTCTTAAACTGCCTTTGCCACATTTGAGTCTCCAATTGTCTATCTAAGTATCTATCTATTTCAAAAGACAACGTATGGTCCTTTAGATTAGCTGCTATACTTAAATTTTTCTCCTTATTTAAAAAGCTGATATCTCCAGTTGGCATTTGATTATAGAAAGCATCTAAATCTTTCACCTTTACCCAGGAGTCTTTAGATTGAAGAGTTTGCAGTAAACCTAAGTCGTCTATATTTTTATCAGCACTAATACTATATACTAGATACTCTTGGTTAAATACTATACTGACATAGGGATTTACCCTTAGAGAAACCACCGATTTTTCCTTGTCTAAGAATTCCATTTCTTGGGCATGATCTGTAGCAAAATAGGAGAAGCAATTATCGTAGTTCTTTACTTTTAAGATACCATAAAAACCATAGGAGCTTGTTTCTTTAGTAAACATATATAGTTTAGATGGTATAGAAACTCCAGGTGTCTTCCATAAGTACTCAGCCCATTGTTTAGCATCTGAGCTTGTAGAATCGCTCTTTTTAGAATCTAAAAACAAAGTCCTTAGATTATTCCATACCATATCATCTACCGCAATGGCTAAAATGCTAGTGGCCTGAGGATCTACTAACTGATTTTTAGCTTGACTTTGTCGATATTTGTATGCTACAAACAAAGCAATAACCAATAAAACAACGCCTATAACAAGGTACTTTGCGGCTTTTTTCATAATTAAACTATACTATATATTATACTTATTTGTACAAATTAGTGATTTGTGTTAGTAGATAACTCAAAGCAGTAGCGTTTTTCTGATTTGGAAAAGAAACACTAATTTCTGAGTATACTTTATTAGATCCCTTTATGGAAGAATATATTTGAATATCCCCATAATTTTTTAAATCTGGAACTGCTTTTTCTAAAGGGCCTTGAAAAGGAAAATCTAGGTTTTCTAGTACTTCACTTAGCTTATCTGTATGAAATACAATGTTTAAAGGATGTCCTTTAGACAGTTCTTTTCTTGTTGTATTTAAAGGATCTGCTTTAAAGGTTCCATTGGAAATACTTTGTATTTGTTTATAATCTGACCCTACAAACATTAAATCGCCTTTAAAGTACATGTAAACCTGCATTAGATCTGATGTATCAGGGAGAGTGTATATACCAGTATTGGAATCATAGGTAAAATCATTTTTATTGATTCCAATTTGTAAAAGAGCTTTAAATAGTCTTTGATCCTTTGAAGTTCCTATGGCTAAAAACTGAGCCTGGCTCACTTGCTTTGTCTTTTCCTCTTCCACTAAGTTATAGTCATCATCCCACTCATAAGAAGTATAGTGTTTAGTTACCTCTTGTACGTCATTTATAAAAACAACCATATCTCCAGGTAGCATATTAGAAATCCCTTTACTATCTAAGGTAACTTCTAAAGCTGTAGTTACTGCCAGTACAATATCATCTGATCCTGATATGAACTTACCATATTGCTGGTAGAACATCCCTGGTGTTCTTTGGATATATTCTTGCATGTTAACATTTAAGCTCATAAATCCAAGGTGCTCAGAA
This sequence comes from Myroides sp. LJL115, assembly GCF_054871665.1. Lineage (NCBI taxonomy): Bacteria > Pseudomonadati > Bacteroidota > Flavobacteriia > Flavobacteriales > Flavobacteriaceae > Myroides > Myroides sp. LJL115. The sequence continues at coordinate 69,638 of NZ_JBTXLS010000010.1, forward strand.
GGGATATACTGCTTGATTTTAGGATTTATCTTATGCTTTAAAACTTTCTTGGTATAAGTTGCAAAATCCTTATCCATGGCTGCTTCGGCTGTAAGTTTCAGCACATTCCCTTGAACTACTAAATCTGCCTGCAACTGACTATATCCTGATTTGAAAGCATTTAGATTCAATCCAAATGGGTCTAGAGCATCAGATGTACCTAGTAAGTTGGAGTAGAACGCATTGAAATCATTAGCCCAAAAACGCACTAAAGTAGAATTATCCTTTAAGATAATCTTTTTATTTTGGCTAAGTACATTTTTGGGAGAAATTATCCCGGGTAAAGCTTGTACTAACCACTCTTTAGATAAGCTATCTAAAATAATCTCATTCTGTGATTTTTCATATAACCCTGGAAGTAAAACTCCATCAGTAGTTTGATAAGCATCATAAGCTCCCTCGTAGTCTACACCATAATACTCATCGGCCTGCTCATATTCATGCAGTGCAACACCAGTTTTAGGCTCCTCACTTGGGTGGTAAGCTTCTGTAATTTCTTTGCTCTTGGCTGCATAATCACCTTGGTAATCCGTACTTTCACTTTCTGCGACAGCATACTCTACTTCAGGCTCTTTGTAGTGCTCACAACCTGGCGCATGCTCCTGGGCTTGTTCAAAGTCATAAGCCTCCCACTGCTGACTTTGGTCTTGCTCATCCTCATCATAAGAATAATCATAGTCCCAATAATTTTGCGTTGCCTCTGGTACTAAACCATAGTGCTCTATAACATCTTCTCTTTCAAAATAAGGATCTTTCAAAGAAGGATAAACAACCATTAAAGTGTTGTTATTATATGCCACAACAGCCTGTAAATGTTCTATGTAATTTACATTAAAACCATCCACTTGTGGTAAATTACCAACTTTTGGAAAAATTTCTTCTGGTAAATAACTGCTATTTTTTAAAGGTAATAAAGCAACCATATAAGAAACACTATCCGTGACTGTATTGTACATATAAGCGTTTCTTTGTAAATCCAATGCCAATTGATCCAAAGAATGTACCTCTTGGGTATTAGAAAGCTCTTTATATATTCCTGTTTTTTCTAAAAACTCATTTACTAGCTCTGTTGTCCCATTTTGTAAAATAGCCTTATTGTTTACAGTTAAAACAAACTCAGGATTACTTGGTATTTTACTAGATAAATCTTGGGCCTGGACCTTAAATGCAGCTATAGCGCATAATAGGGTTAAACTAATGTGTTTTATTTTCATAGTGTTTATTGTTTATTCAAATGAATTGTATTAGATAAGCTGGTGTTCCCTTGAATAAAATCCACTACACTTACCTGAAGTAATACTGCTTTTTTACTAGGTGAAATCCTAGCTAAAGGGTGAGAAGTTTCTACGATATCTTGCTTAAATTTCAAAACCTGTGTATAATTGGCCTGCTTTAAAGCCTGGATATCTTTTGGATTGAACTTCTCTAATACCTTAGCATAACTAGGGTCATAGGTAAACTTTTTACTTACTAATTGATTTTTTTTATCGTAGCTGTAGGCAATATTTTTCGAAAACGTACTATTGAAGTGTTTAGCTAGTGTGGCGTTAAAGTGATTTAAATCTTCCACGGAAGCAAAATCGCAGGATAATTTAGCAATGTAATTTGTGAAGTCTAATGTATACTCCACATTGCTTATCCCTTTTGCATTTTCTAATATCTCAACTACTTCTTGTGTTTTCTGCCTTATTTGACCTTCATTTGGTATTTTATTACCCGCTACTTGATCTAATTTTAGCAAAGTTGCCATTTGGGTTTTACTTTGGCTAATATTCAGTGTAGCCTTTATACTTCCTGAACCGTTCTCAGAAATATTAATCTCTTCTATAAAGTCAAAACAACTCATAAGTAGACTACTACTTAGAAACAGAAGTACCAGGAGTATTTTAGAGGCAATCTTTTTTAACATAAATATACTTTTTACTACTATAACAGTAGTTATCTATAAATAATAAGTTAAAAATACGAAATATTTTACTTTTACATTATTAATATAGCATTGATTTTATTCTATTACAAATATACTGTTTCTTGCAAGGTCATCCTATCCCCGAAACTAGTGGTTTATATCCTTTTTAGGAGATTAAACCATATTCAGTTGCCAATTTTATAGCAGAGCTTAGGTTCTTTGTTCCAAACTTCTCAATTAAATTCTTACGGTGACTCTCTACAGTGTGAGGAGAAATAAATAGTTTTTCTGCCATTTCACTAGTTGTTAATCCTTGGGCAGCTTCCAAAAGGATTTCCTTTTCCCTTCTTGTTAATTTTGGAACGCTATTTAATGCTCCATCTGCCTTTTTTTGAATTACCTCTTGGGTTTGTGGGCATAAAAATGTTTCTCCTGCCATGATACTATGAATAGCCTCAATGATATACTCCACCGATGCATTCTTTTGAATATACCCTTTGGCTCCTTGCTGCATCACACTATTAATAACAGCATACTCATTGTGTACACTAATGATGATGATATGTAAGTCCGGGTATTTTTGTTTTAAAGGCTCAATAAGTTCAATGCTATTGGCATCTGGTAAGTTGATATCCAATAAAAGCACATCAACGCTAGTTTGAGCTAGTCCTTGGTGCATTTTTTGGGCATCAGCATAACATCCTACTACCTGAAAGTTTTCCTCTTTTGATAGTATGGTTGTAAGTCCCTCTAAAAGTAAAGGGTGATCATCTGTAATGGCTATATGTATCATCTATTTATCTTTAAAATGTAATTTCTATACTTGTTCCTATTCCTATTTGTGAGTCCACATGAAGACTTCCTTTTAAAAAGTCTATCCTTGACTGAATATTGTGCATCCCCGCGGAGTTATTCCCCTTTATTTTATCCAAATCAAAACCTACCCCATCGTCTTCCACTGTTAGATGGTAGCTTTGATTATCTTGAGCAAGCTGAATTAAGATAGAGCTAGCCTTAGCGTGTTTCAAAGCGTTATTGGTTAATTCTTGTATAATGCGGTAAACAATTAGCTCTTTGTCTTTTTCTAAAGAATTATCAAAGTTTAAAAACTGCACATCCACTTGTAAACCTTCACGACTCATTCTAGTGGCATAATCTTGCAAGGCTACTTTAAGGCCATAACGCTCTAATAAATCTGGCATCAAATTATGAGCAATACGCCTCAATTCTTCTACAGCTCCATCGAGCTGTGCCATACTTTTATCAAACTCCCCTTGCAATTCCTTAGGCACTTGATGTTGAACCACCGACAGGCCAATTTTAGTACTAGATAGAGCTCCTCCTAATCCATCGTGTAAATCCCTTGAGATTCTTCCTCTTTCTTTTTCCTGCCCCTCTAAAATAGCCATAAGGGTTGCAATCTTTGCATCCTGCTTTTGCTGATCTAAAGTGGCCTTATACAATTCCTTATCCTTTCGCATACTCCTTACTCTTTGGCGTAAGGCATAGGAAAGTAAAACCAATACTAAAAAGAAAACCCCTATAAATACAATATAATAGGTGGTTAGTTTTTCTTTATAGATTATTTCATTTTTATAGTTTTGAATATCTTCTATACGCGCCTTGGACTCTAGTTGAGCTAGCTTTAATTCTTGACTGTTTTTTTGACTTTCTAATTGGGTTAATTTAAGTTCCTTACTCTGATTCTCTTGACGAAGTTTTAAGTTCTCAAACTCCTGCTTTTGCTGCAGACTAATGGCTTGCATTAAAGTAAGCTCATGCTCTTTCTTTTGCATCTTTAAATTCAGTTCCCCTAGTTCCTTTTCTTGCTTTTGCTTATTGAATTGAGCCTCTAGACGTTTGCTAAGCTCCATTTGGTCTTGCTTATAGAGCGTCTTAAAGGTATGCTGATAGGCTTTATAATACTCTAATGCTTCTTTGTAATTTCCTTGTTGCTCACTAATATCTGCTAAGGCCTCCAAGACACTAAGGGTGATATTTAAGTCTCCTAAGGTATTTTTAGATACTTCAGTTAAAGAAAGTAATAGATATTGTTTGGCTTTTTCTACCTCTGCTTTACTTAATGCGATTTCTGCCAAAATACCATAACCTGAGGCTAAGTGGGTATATTGCTGGGTTTGAGTGGCTACCTCAATGGCTAAATTAGCGTAATACTCCACCTTGGACTGATAAGACTCCGGGTAAGCACTCAAATACAATGAGGCTAAATTAATGGCTACAAAAGATAAATGAGAGGCAAAAGGAATCTCGCTTTTATGATCATAATAGGTCTGAATCGCCTCTAAATAATAGGTTTCTGCTAAGTCTCTTTTATTTTCTTGCCTAGGATCCTGGGCATATTGGGTTTCATACATATTACCCATAAGCATATAGGCATTAAAGATACCTAAAGCATCTACTTGTTCTTTAGCGAGATCTAAAGCAAGTAGACTATATTTTTCTTGTAATTCATACTCTTGCCAATTGGCATAAATAGCAGCTAACTCTTTATAAACAGTGGATTTTCTACCAGCTAAAGTAGAGGAGTTTTCTGCCTTATTGAAGTGTTCAATAGCCTTTACAAAGCTTCGTACTCCCTCTGCCTCTTGACCATTTCTAACTTGAAGCCAACCTGTTGCATAACTTACATACCCCTTCGTTTCTTGATCCAAAGTAGACAATGCAGAAGCACTAGCAGCTTGTAAACTCTGAGCAGAGGTAATATAGTTCTCCGACAACCTTTGATTCATTGCATCTATAGCATAAAGATTGGCTGCATACTTACCATCTTTTTCCTTAAGTGCTAATGCAATATTTTCTTGAAAAACTTCATGGGCTAATTCTTGTTGTTGATTAAAAAAAAGAGCACTGATGTATTGTCCAGCGGCATAATACCTTTGTGTTCCCAACTTACTTTTGGCCTCATACTTGACTTTAAGCGAATCCAATACCTCTTGGGAGTGCACACTAATATTGCATAAAAATAAAGCCAATAAGGTAAGAAATATTCTTTTTATCATTTTATCTGTTTTTTGCCCTGCCATTACTATAAACTATAGTAGGCATAAGACCTATATGCAAAGTCCATTCCTACAAAAGTAAGAGTTACTTTGAAATTCTTCGCTTTTTTAAGCCACATAATAACTGGATTTGGGCCCAATTGATACTTTTTAGCTTATTACAAAAGTAACACACCCCAACTTACTAGCCAATCCCTATTTTCAGCTATAAAAACTGACTAAGAGCATTAGATTGATAAAGGCATAAATATAAAAGAATAAAAAAAGCTATCTAAAAACTCCAAACTGTAATTTTTTTAGATAACCTGTCCATATGCAAAAAAAATTCACTCCAATTTTGAAATCCTTAGAAAAGGAGTTTCACTAGAAATAGAAGAAGTAAGATTATAATGTACAAACTAATTTTAACAACTATACTTGACTTCAACATGTCATTAATAATTAATAAAATGAAGAAGATTGTAAATTCCCAACCAGTAATATAGCCAAATATATAAACTAGCGGAAAAGAGAAAAACAAAATAGAGTATAAAAGAAGTGGTAAGTTTTTCTTAGTATTATTTGATAAATTAGGTTTTATAATTGCATTCATGAACAACACAATTATAGAGAACGATGATCCACAAAAAAGTATCCTTTTGAATAGATTGTCTAAATAGTTACTAAAAACAAGGTTAAAAAACAAATTAACAAGTATAAACAAAGCTATTAATGTACTTAGTCGAGCCTTAAAAAGCTACTTTAAAGTGATTTGAAAAAAGACTTCTGTAATAAGTAGCTTGAAATACTGCTTCTAAGAATAAGACAAAAAAGGATTTCCATTTATTGATCATCCTTTTAAAGTTAAATGCAGCTGCTGCAAGCATAATATTGATATTATCTCCAGCAATTCCTTTGTAGAAATTGCGGTTTAAACGGTGATCTGCTTTAATGTGTCCAATAATTGGTTCAATGCTCGCTCTTTTTTTGTGGGCATTGCTCAATTTCTTTCTTTTGTAATAACTATCTGTTTTCTTGGGAGTTGAGGGTATTAGGATAGTGGTGTTTCTTACTTTACTCTTACCTCTATAACCACGATCCACCTTTGCATTTACAGGACTTTTCCCTGTTAGTCTTTCAACTGGATCTAAAACTGGATCTAAAGTATGTCCATCCTACTGATTGGGAAATCCCATAGCTCCAACAATCACTCCGGTGTCTGTTTTTACAAAGGACGCCTTGTTGCCAAATTCATATTTCTTATGTTCTTTTCCCTTAGAAATACAGCAAACTTCAGGCTCATCAAGGGAGTAAATTTTGTCTTTCGAAGCTCTTGACTGACTTAAAACTCTTTCATACAAAGACAAAGTGGGTAAATAAGCAGAATCTGCAGGTAGTTTTCGCTGTAGTTCTCTGACTAATCTTCCTGCTATAGTTTTTAACTTCAGATCTGCTTTTCTTGCCTTAGCTTTATTTCTAGGGTGATTCCTAAAGCTTTGATCAACAAATAGTTTCTTTAGGGTTTTTGTGTAAGTTTGTCTAACAACAATAGCTTGTTATTTAGCTATTTGCTTGCATTTATCAATAATTTTTCAATGTAATTTCCCATCGGTAGGGAAAGTTATGTTCTTTTCCTGGACTGTAATATCGATGTTTACGTGTTCATCATCACTATCCTTACCATTTATGTGAATACTTTCTTTGAAGATTAATTCTACTCCTTGTTGACCTATTCTATGCCGGAAATGTACAAGATCTGAAGCGTCACATGGCTCCTTGGGAACAAAAGAATCCTCCCCACAGAAGTACTGATAGTAAGCATTCTCACTCCATTGTTCTACCACGCTCTCATCGGAAACATTTCTTAAGTGCTTTAAAATCAATAATCCAACCATTAAGCGAATAGGCTTTGCAGGACGTCCGTTATCTGCACAATAAAGCAGTAAAAAAGCTTCTTCGTATCCAGCCGACCAGGTACATCTTGTGGGATTAAATAATTATTCTAAGGTATAAATTAAGGTTCTTGTGATTACATGGGTAGGGCTCTGTAATATTCTTGTGATCGAATATTCTCAAGGACGTATTCTGTGCTTTTATATGGATTCACTTAACTTCTTTTTACAGTTAGCAAAAAAGTGTATGGCATTACTGCTTTTGCGTAGCAGTATATGATTTTGTAAAAAAATGGTTTTTATGTTCTAGTACTACTAGAGAGATAAAATAATTATTCTACGGTATCTAAGTTTAGATTCTTGTAGTTATGTGGATAAAGGTTTGCAATATTCTTGTGGTTGATGGATTTAATATTCTCAAGGACATATTTTAGCCATTTATATGGGTT
>NZ_JBTXLS010000011.1:0-69578 GCF_054871665.1 Myroides sp. LJL115
TTAAGTCCAATTCATCGATAACCTTATTTACAATGCGTACTGGATGCAAGGCAGGAATGAAATCTTCCAAAGAATGAGGAATCAAACTCATTTGATTCTGATCGTAAAGTCTATAACGTGGTGCTTGTTTTGCCATATTTACTTGAATTACTTATACTAATTTAAGTATATTAGATTGAAATTCAAATAATTATAATGGTGTTTTTTACTTAAAAGTACAAAAAAGAGGCTATCTCATTTGAGACAGCCCCTTTTTTTTGTCAATACTTTTAAGCAAATAAGATCTACCAACAACCCAGCTTATATAAAAGAAGTCCCTTCAACTCCTTCTTTACTTAAATTCTTCTAAGTTCAGGTATATTCTATAATACATTTTTATACTTTACACTCTTTTTATCTCCTCCACTACCTAGTAAATAATACTTCTTAGAATATTATTTGTACATAATCTAACTTGATCTTGACAATAATAATTTTATTCGATAAAAAACCAATTATAATACACTGAATTACAACATATTACATGTTAAATTAAAAATAATGCACAATATGTTTGTTTGTTCAACAAAAGGTAGTACATTTGTACCACAATAGCGCGGGATAGAGCAGTAGGCAGCTCGTCGGGCTCATAACCCGAAGGTCACAGGTTCGAGTCCTGTTCCCGCTACAAAGTAAAACCACTTCAAATCGAAGTGGTTTTTTTATGCCTGTTTTTTTAACTCTATCTAGATTTAATGAGTAATTCTTACTTATTAAAAATCTTCCAATGATTGTTATCTTAAAAACAATTCTCTTAACTTTCAAAAGTACCTCCCTCTTGCTTTTTATTATATATTGGTGCATTATTACTTTTAATATAAAAGAAAAACAAAATATAACACACTGAATCATAGTTAAATAAGAAATATTAATAAAAATAACACAGAATATGCTTGTTTATTCAATAAAAGGCAGTACATTTGTACTACAATATCGCGGGATAGAGCAGTAGGCAGCTCGTCGGGCTCATAACCCGAAGGTCACAGGTTCGAGTCCTGTTCCCGCTACAAAGTAAACCACTTCAAAGCGAAGTGGTTTTTTTTTGCCTATAAAATAAAAGGACTATTCTAATTTTTAGAATAGTCCTTTTATTTTTAATTTGTAAAATTAGATTACATCAGTTCCTCTTGGATTTGTTCCCATTCTAACATTAGTTCATCTATCTTAGCTTTATTCTTTTCGTATTTAGTAAAGAAGGAAGTATCACTACTCATCTTTTGATAATCCTCTGCTAATAATAAATCGTCTTTAGCGACTATTTTCTCTAATTTGGCGATTTCACTTTCTATCTTACTAACTCTATTTTGTAAAGTCTTTTGCTTCTTCTGATCTTCATAACTAAGACTTTCGTTTTTGCTAGTAGATTTTACTTTATCAGCAGACTTTTTTTCTACGACTGTCTTTTTTTCGATCTCACGCATGTTCTCTACATTACGCTGCTCTAAGAAATAGTTAATATCTCCTAGATACTCCCTAATCTGTCTGTCTTTAAATTCATATACCAAATCAGTTAAGCCTTGAAGGAAATCCCTATCATGCGAAACCAATACTAAGGTACCCTTGAAATTTTCTAGAGCGCGCTTTAAAACATTCTTACTCTTAATATCTAAGTGGTTTGTAGGCTCATCCATCAATAAGACATTAATGGGTAATAAAAGCATTTTACATAGCGCTAAACGGTTTCTTTCACCTCCTGAGAGTACTTTAACCTTCTTCTCAACATCATCACCACGGAAAAGGAATGCACCTAACATATCTCTTACCTTTACTCTATTACCATCAGTAGCAGCATCCAGCATAGTATCTAAAACAGTTTTCTCTCCATCTAGATAATCCGCTTGATTTTGTGCGAAATAACCGATTTGAACATTATGCCCAATCTTAATACTCCCATCATATTCAAACTCATCAATAACAGCTTTGATTAAAGTTGACTTCCCTTGTCCATTTTGTCCAACGAATGCAATCTTACTTCCACGTTCCACTAAAAGATCGATATTCTCAAAAATTACTTTATCCCCGAATTTCTTTGTAACCCCGTCGATTTCAAGAACAACTCTACCAGGATCTAAACTCACTGGGAAAGAAATATTCATTACAGCTTTATCATCCTCATCAACCTCTATACGCTCTACCTTATCCAAACGCTTAATTAAGGACTGAGCCATGGCTGCCTTACTAGCTTTATAGCGGAACCTCTCAATTAGCTTTTCAGTCTCTTCAATCTTTTTAGCTTGATTCTTTTGAGAAGCTAATTGAATTTCTCTTTGTTCTTCACGAGCTATTAAATACTCAGAGTAAGGCTTATTAAAGTCATATATCTTCCCTAAAGAAATTTCTATCGTACGATTCGTAACTGTATCTAAAAACATTTTATCGTGAGAAATAATCACAACAGCTCCTGGATAAGTTTTCAAAAAAGACTCCAACCAAATGATACTCTCAATATCCAAGTGGTTAGTAGGCTCATCTAGAAGTAGCACATCGTTATCCTGTAGTAATAACTTTGCTAATTCTATACGCATTCTCCACCCTCCAGAAAAAGTCTCTGTAAGATTATTAAAATCTTCTCTACGGAACCCCAGACCTAGTAGGACTCTTTCTGTATTTCCAACATAATTATATCCTCCAATAATCTCAAATCGATGCGTTAAATCACTTAACTTTTCTATAAGTAAACTATAAGATTCCGACTCGTAATCCGTGCGTTCTAGTAACTCCTTATTGATTTGTTCTAATTGACTTTCAACTTTTTTAATTTCATCAAATGCTTGGTAAGCTTCATCCAAAACAGTACGCCCTGGTATAAAGTCAATATCTTGACGTAAAAAGCCAATACTTAAATCTTTTTCGAAAGCAATTCCACCTGTATCTGCTTCCATTTCTCCCGATAGAAGTTTAAGCATAGTAGACTTTCCGGCTCCATTTTTACCGACTAAACCAACTCTATCTCCAGCGCCAATTCGAAAAGTAACGCTTTCAAATAAATATTCACCCGAAAATGAAACAGAAAGATTATGTACGTTTAACATATATTATTTCTTCTTAATTTTAAATTTTTTATATCTGTGTATAGAAACCTCCTCTTCTAAAGGCTCTGCTTTCTCAATAAAGTTAAACAGCTTATTGGCTAAAAAAGGTCCAAGTAAAACCCCTCTAGTTCCTAAACCATTTAAAACAAAAATGCGGTCCGATTCTAAGCTTCTACCTAGCAAAGGACGTCTATCTTTTACAGTTGGACGAATACCCGCTTTGTGTTCTATAACTTCAAAGTCTAAAGAAACTGCCTCTTTTAATCCAGCAATTAATTCCTCTAGTCCTTCTTTTGTAGTATTATCCGTTTTATCTTGCCAATTATAAGTAGCACCTACCTTAAACAAATCATCTTTTAAAGGAATAACAAACACCCCAGCTTTAAGAATAAAATCAATCTTTAAACCGGGAATCTTTACAATTAATAATTCCCCTTTTGTGCCATCTAAAGGCAATTGATTAAAGAAAGGATTATCACTAAGGCCAAAGCCTTGGGCAAAAACAATATTTCTAGCTTGAATTTCCTTATAAGTAACTCCTTGCTTATCATAGATAAACTCTTTATAATCAAAAACTTCCTTTTTATAGACTCCTTTTTCTTGCAAATATAAGCGATAAGCCCCAATAAGCTCACTTGTCTCTAAATATCCTGTTGAACTTACCTGTCCAAATCCAAAAGGAGAACTTATACCTGGAAAATTTTCTCTAGATAAATCGCTCTGTAAATACTGCTCTAAATTTGGCTTATCACTTGCTACAAACCAATTGTTTTGTTCCTCAACATCTACTAATCTTCTATACAAAGGTAAAGGATGCCAGAATTTAATTCCTAATTTATTTTCTAAACCTGGATAGAAGTTATTTGCAATCTCTAATTGCTCGTCTACTTTCCAAACCTGAGTAAATCTCTTTAGTACAACGGGGTTATACATTCCTCCAGCAACTAGCGAGGAAGATCTACTTTGAGAATCAATCACAATAAAGGTTTTACCTTCACTTGCCAACTTTTCACAGAAGCAAATTCCTGCCAATCCACTTCCAACTACTATATAATCATACATACGTGTGCGAATAAAAAAAGCTCTTATCTAATTTGATAGATAAGAGCTCAATAAATTAGTGACTACAAAATTAGTAATTCCATAAGTCATCGTCAAGGTTTCTGATCATTTCTCTGATTCTTTCCCCTTCAAATAATTCTTGTAATGGATTAGAGGTGATGTATTCATCAATTGCTCTACCTCCATATTGGTTGTCAGCTTTATAAATTATAGAACTAAAACGTCTAGAGTTTAACAAGTGGTCAAAGTTAATTGGATTCTGAGGATTCTTTGGATTGAAAGCATAGTTTTGATACAATACCTCTCTAGCATCCGGGAAGAAGATCCAAAATAACTCTACGTAGTTCTCTATTCCACTCTCAATACTATATAAATCACTAACAACTGGAGCGATTCCAAGTAGTCTATATCTTAATTGTCCTTCATTTCGGTCAAAATACCACATTCCCATAACATGGTAAGCACTAACATCTGCAGGACGTAAAACTGTTTTTTGAATAAATTCCGCTGGAACTTCCTCTCCTGCATTATAGTATTCTATTCCTGCGTCAGTAGTATCGATTTTCATAAAAGAAGATTCAATATCACTAAGGTTTCGAATAGTTCTAAAATCCGAATCATCATATACTTCTGTAATAGCTCCTGATTGGATTCCTTCCATTATAACTTGGAATAATGGCTTTAAATCCCCCTCGCTTGTTACTTCGTTAATAGGGAAATAATATGCCTCATTTGCTTGTTCATCTAAAGAGATAGACTCCCAAACTTTAATTCCAAATAAAATATCTAATTCATTAATATTTCCATAAGGAATAGGCCCGTCAGCTTTTGTAAGTATCTCCTCTAGAGATTTTATACCAATCTCACTAGCTGACTTAGCATTTAGGATATTAGCCTGAGCAAATGCACCCACGGAAAATAAACATAATGCTGCTAATGTTGAGATTTTTTTCCAGTTCATATTTTTCAAAATTTTCTTTCTTTTAAATTACTCTCCTTATCTAATTTCATATGTAGCCGGAGCTGTACGCTTTAATTGGTAGCTACCAGCACCATCTAAACGAGTTTTGATATCTGATATAACAACTATATCTCCAACTCTAGCTCTTCTAATGGCAGCCTTAGCACGATCACTCATACGATTACCTTGAACTACAACACTTGGCTGTCCTGGTACTTGAAGAACAAATCCAGTTACACTAAGTTTAACTTCAAAATCAAAATCTTCCAATTGAGCACCAACCGTTGCAATCTCTAAGTTCGCTTTAGGACCACTATCAGCAAATACTCCTCTAATTGTTCCTCTAGGAGCAGGAATATCTTTAATACGGAAAACTTGACTATCAGTTACTACTTTTCCTCCTGGTAAAGTACCACTAACTTTAATGGTAACTTCCCTTCCAGCTTGAGGGTTTAAAAAGTACTGTCCAGCTTTACTTCCTTTAGTTAATCCAGGAGCACTAGCCACTACTTTATCTGAAGGAATACCAGCAAATGAAATAGTCATTGGGTTACTAATTCCACGGTAAACTACATTCATTTTATCAGCAGAAATCGTAGCAGAGTTCGGCGATGATACCACCACATAACCTCCATCGATATCCAATGGAATTAATTCACCGTTTTCTTTAAAAACAAACTTTCCTCTAATGTCGTGTTCCCCAACATTTCCAACAGGGAATGAGATGTTAACTTCTCCATTTTTCAAAGCAGTACTTAAATCTATTTTCTTATTATTTACAACAACTTCTGTAGGTACAGTAGAATCGTCATAACGTCCTAAAACAACTTTTCCTGTAAACATCTCACCAGCGAAATAAGTAGTCTTATCTGAAATCACCAATGGTTTGTATTTACGCATTGAAGCCGCCTCAATTAAAGTATTACCTAAAAGTAAATTATAGATATCACTTTCAATCATTCTAGCATCATTTTGCATTGCAGATAGCTTTGTCAATGAAGCGATCGCGGGAAAACCGTAGAAGTTATAGGTTAAATATTGTTCGCTATTTCCGTCTTTATTTACGATAGGAGCCAAATTGAAATTTTCATCAATTTCTTGCTTGATATTATTATAAGAAACATCGACTCCTAGAACATTGGTAATAGAATCCTTATACTTCTCTATAAGCGTTAAAAACGCTTGTCCTTGATCAGATAATTTATCTCCAATAAACCAAGCATTATCAATTACAGAACTTTGATCCATACTTTCAAAAGGAAGCGTTCCGTCCTCTGCACGATAAGTACTAGTGATTAAGTCCTTACTTTTTTCTACTTCATTCACAAAGTAATCAGTGATATCCTTCGTTTTTAAAGCAGTTTGATAAGCTTCTTTATATCTAGTTGGATCATCCTCAGCTCTTGTTTTAAGCTGGGCCAATGAAACATTCTTATTATTGCTTTCGATAGTAGCAGTTGCCTGCTCGAATTTTGTATTAACCATACCAAAAGCAGATAGTACCTCACGAGACATCTGTAAAGCCATCATGGCGATGAATACCAGATACATCAGGTTAATCATCTTTTGCCTAGGGGTAAGTTTTTGTTTTGCCATTATTCTATAATACCTTAAAAATTATAAATTAATTAGCATTTCTATTTCCCCCACCCATAGCAGATAACATTCCGCCATATACGTTGTTCAAAGATGCTAAATTAGATGTAAGAGCTTGCATTTGTACGTTTAATTTTTGGTTATTTTCAGCAACTGCTTTATTAATATCTGCATTTGCTGTAGCACTTTCCAATTGACTTGCGTACATTTTATTCAAAGACTCCAGTTGAGTTGCTGCCAAAGTCATTTCTTGAGCATATTTTTGAGTAGATGCTACTGAATCAACAGCTGACCCCATACCTTTAGAAGCTGCTTCGAAATTTCGAATACTATCTCCTAAGCTATTCATTAGAGCCCCATCAATCTTAGCATCTTTTAATAATTGATCTAATTTTTTAGACAATAATCCTTGCTCATCAGCAAGCTCAGCAACTGCTTCGCTCTTTTTACCTTTACGTTGTTCACTAGCAACACCGTCTTTTAATTCAGGATACACTTTTGCCCAATCTAAATCTTCATCTACAGGTTCAAAAGCAGATAATGCAAAAATAAATGCTTCTACTAATAAACCAACAATTAACATATTATTACCGTTGAACACACCAAATTCCATGTGTGTAATTTTAAACATCGCTCCGATAATAACAACTGAAGCTCCCATTCCGTAACAGAAGTTCATTACTTTTTTAGATAACACCATAGCTATAAAATCTCTTTTTTTTTAAAATTAACGAGCCATTCTACTAGCATTCACACGAGACATAGAACCTGATACAGATTGTACTGTTCTAAAACCAATGTAACTACGAGCTGAATCAGCATATTCTTTGTCTCGCATAGCAACTTGTAAGAAGTAGGCTGGATCTCTCCAAGACCCTCCTCTAACAACTTTTAATGGATTATCTGTAGGTCTATTACGAGGTTTTAATGTTGACATAAAATCATAAGATGATTCATCATACGCTGAACTAGTCCATTCTGCAACGTTTCCAGCCATATTGTATAAATTATATCCATTTGGAGGATAAGAACGTACATCTGCAGTATAAAGAGCACCATCTGCAGCGTAATCAAAGCGCGTTGGTTTGAAGTTTGCTAAGAAACATCCACGCTCATCTGTTGTATATGGACCTCCCCAAGGATACATAGCTCCTTCTAGACCTCCTCTAGCTGCAAATTCCCACTCGCTTTCCATTGGTAAACGGAACTCGTGTACTTCTTGCATTTGACGCGTATTTTTTAAGTTTTCATTCTTATACATTGTTCTCCAAGCAGCAAAAGCTTTAGCTTGATTCCAATTCACACCCACTACTGGATAGTCTCCAAAAGCAGCATGCCAGAAATAATCATTATGCATTGGCTCATTATAAGAATATTGGAATTCTTTAATCCAACGTGTTGTATCAGGGTAAATCAATAACGTTTCCGTTTTCAAGTGACGCTGACGTTTTCCTCTTGGATCACTTCCTTGATCTTTCATTGCTCCTTCTACATCCACATAAGTGTATCTAAATTTTAACTTTGAAGCATCAAAAGTTGTCATACCATTATAAGTTTCACTTGCAGGAATGTATAAAGAGTCCATTACTTCCACATAGTACTCATCAGGGAATCTACTGTGTTCCGTAATTAAAGGGATTCGTTTATTTAAACGTCTTCCTGCATAAATATCATCACTCATTTGTAAGCTATAGTAATTATCATACATATAGCGCTCATAAGGAGTCATTTTATCTAAATCCTCCTCGCTATCAAGAAAAGCAAAAGCTCCAATCCCTCCAGCATCTTTGCCCATACCCATATCATCAGCTGCAATAGCTAATTTAGTACGTACAATAGAGTCTTTTACCCAGTCTACGAATTTTCTATATTGATTATTACTAATTTCTGTTTCGTCCATATAAAATGACCCAATAGTAACCATTTTAATTGGAGCATCTGATGTACCTAGGATATCTTCATTAGATTGTCCCATGGTAAATGTCCCACCTGGAACTAGTGACATTCCATGTGGTTTAGAGTTACGCCAATCTTTTCCTGGATTACCACCTAGCAACTCTCCTCTATCTCCTCCAGTACCACAACTGAACATTAAAGCTACTATTGCTCCTAACGTAATTATCTTCTTCATATAATTTTAGGTTTTTTTTTTACTATAATCTAAAATGACTAATGAGTTAATTTTTTTGTAAAAATACCAAAACAAATCTAAATATTAATTTAGATTTTATTTAATATATTTCTTCTTTTTTTACCACTCATTTACAATAAACTTCTTTTTAACATTCGCCACCATCTATCAGGAATTTCCTGATTTAAGGTTTGCTGATAATCTTCATAGCTACAGGCAATAACAAATTGCATGCCCTTTTGCCTGTCATCTAGCTTTGGTGAGTGAACCCACCAACGATTAGAGAGGTCACTTTTATAAAAAATAAAATCTTCCACCCCCTCTACAGGTACAATATACTTAGTATAACTATCCCTTGGGGTGAAAGGATCCTCCTTAGTGCGATAATTAACACCTTCTATATAATACCATAGTATTTGTGCAATTAATAACGCTTCACTTTTGTTATTATTATAATTAAATACACCAAAAATTTTGACTCTGTCACTTAAACCGCTATAACGGGATAAACTACAAATCTCCCGACCATCAAATCCGTTAGGATTAAAGGGTAAAAATCTACCTGAATCACTAGATTTAATACTGGATAAATCTAAGCTTACAATATCTGCTTCTCGTAAAAATGGCTCTGATCGCGAAATATCTCCCACTAACTCTCCCAACCTAATCCCTTCGAAATAAAGACTATGCATCAAATCAATCTCCTCTTGGGTGTTATAATAAGTTTGATAGCCAAGATTGGTATAATGAAATAATCGAACAGGCTCCTCCATTATTATCTTACCCATAAAGCTATCCGCAATCAAATTTTCTTGACTCTTTAAATGCAATTTTGAATCAATACTTACTAGATTAACAAGGTTTCCTAATTTTGCAACTCCCTTATAAAGAGCATAAGTAAGGTCTTGCGACCCGCCTAAAACAATGGGTAGTATATTGTTTTTTATTAAATCCGCTGTTATTTGCTCTAACAGATAATAAGTATCCTTTAGTGTATTTCCAGGTATGATATCTCCCAAATCTACAAGACGAGTCAACCAATTTCCTGGATAAAGCTGATAAAATTCTTTGCGTATATCTGTTAAATCTACAATAGGCAACTCTTCACTAAAACCTCTATTATCCCCTACAGCAATAATTGCAACATCATAGGCGGAATAGTCCAAATATTTTTCACTTTGAAAAAAAACAGTACTTTTTCCCAACGTAAATTTGGGTAAGTCTTCTACAAAATGAAGAAAACCTTTCGATAGAGGTTTTAATAATTCGTACATATTATATTATATTATTTTTTTTTCGCAGCAGTGCTTTTCTTAGCTACCGTCTTTTTGACCGTTGCTTTTTTAGCTGGAGCTTTCTTTGCTGGAGCTTTCTTTGCTGGAGCTTTCTCTTCTATCATAGCCTTTACCTGCTCTAAAGTTAAAGCAGCAGCATCGATATCTTTACTTAATTCAATCTTTATCTTACCTTGTAAGATATTAGACCTTCCCCATCTAGCTTTTTCAACTCTAATACCTTCATCTTCCCAATTATGAATAACTTTATCGATTTCCTTTTGGATTTTATCTTGAATTAATTCATTGATATCAGCAGCAGATAAGTTATCGAAATCGTATTTTTTATTAACATTAATAAAAATATTATTCCACTTAAGATACGGTCCAAATCGACCTACTCCTTTTTGAACTGGCAGATCGTCAAAAGTAGCAATAGGAGCATCAGCGATTTCTTTCTCTTTAATTAATTCTAAAGCTCTTTCATAAGTCACATCTAATGGATCCTCCCCTTTTGATAAGGAGATAAACACTTTACCAAAACGAACATATGGTCCAAACCTTCCGTTATTCACTTCCACCTCTTCCTCTTTGTACTGTCCTAAAGACTTAGGTAAAAGAAATAGAGTTAAAGCATCCTCCAAAGTAATAGTACCAATATTTTGATCTGGCTTTAAACTAGCAAATTGCTTATTTTCATCTTCTGCATCTCCAATTTGAGCCATTGGTCCAAATTTTCCTAAGCGAACTAGAACTGGTTTTCCAGTATTGGGATCTACCCCTAAAATACGCTCTCCTGATTCGCGTTCTGCGTTTTGTTCAACATCGATTACATTTGGATGAAAATGATCATAAAACTCTTTCATCATCTTTGACCAATTTTCATTTCCTTCCGCAATGGCATCAAAATCCTCTTCTACCTTAGCAGTAAAATTGTAATCTAAAATAGTTTTAAAATTCTTAACTAAGAAATCGTTTACTATAATACCAATATCTGTTGGTACAAGCCTTCCTTTATCGGAACCAGTTTTTTCAACTAGACTTCTTTCGCCAATAGCATTATTATCTAGTACTAACATAGTGTAACTTCTTTCTTTCCCTTCACTAACTCCTTTTTCCACATAATTTCTAGCTATAATAGTAGAAATAGTTGGAGCGTAAGTAGATGGTCGTCCAATACCTAACTCCTCTAACTTTTTGACTAAAGAAGCCTCCGTATAACGCGCTCCTGGTTTAGTAAAACGTTCCGTTGCAACTAATGACTTACGCGTTAATGCATCAGCAACTTTTAAAGATGGTAAAATCCCTTCTACTTCTTCTTCTTCATCATCATGTCCTTCTAAGTAAACTTTTAAGAAACCATCAAATAGCAATACCTCTCCACTAGCTGAAAAAAGCTCTTGAAATCTATCCGAAGCAATTTTAACATTGGTACGCTCTAATTGAGCATCACTCATTTGAGAAGCTAAAGTACGCTTCCAAATTAAGTCATATAATCTTGCCTGATCGCGGTCCACAGGAGCGCTATGCATGGCCATATTTGTAGGTCGTATCGCCTCGTGAGCTTCTTGTGCTCCTTTACTCTTTGTAGTATAATTACGAGGTTTTGAGT
Source organism: Myroides sp. LJL115 (assembly GCF_054871665.1). Taxonomy (NCBI): domain Bacteria; kingdom Pseudomonadati; phylum Bacteroidota; class Flavobacteriia; order Flavobacteriales; family Flavobacteriaceae; genus Myroides; species Myroides sp. LJL115. The sequence continues at coordinate 11,708 of NZ_JBTXLS010000011.1, forward strand.
ACTGAGCACCGTAAGAATTAGTAATTTCTTGTGCAGCAGCATTCATAGCATCTTGCGATAAATTAACACTATCGGTTCTCATATAAGTAATAAGTCCGCTTTCGTATAATCTCTGAGCTAAAGTCATGGTTTGACCAACTGAGAAATATAACTTCCTAGCAGCTTCTTGTTGTAATGTAGAAGTAGTGAATGGAGCAGCTGGTGATTTCTTTGCTGGCTTAGTTTCTAAATCAGAGATATTATAATTAGCATCTATATTTAAAGCTAAGAAATCCTTAGCCTTTTGCTGACTAGGGAAATTCTTAGCTAATTTAGCTTTTACAATTTTCCCTTCTTTAGTTTTAAACTCTGCAGTAACACTATAAGAAGAATCCACTTTAAAATCGATAATTTCCTTCTCTCTTTCTACAATTAATCGAACAGCAACACTTTGTACTCGTCCAGCCGAAAGACCTCCTTTTACTTTTTTCCATAAAACAGGTGATAATTCGTAACCTACTAATCGGTCTAAAATTCTTCTTGCTTGCTGTGCACTTACTAAGTTATAATCTATTTGCCTTGGATTATTAATAGCTTTTAATATAGCAGTTTTAGTAATTTCGTGGAAAACGATTCGTTTTGTCTTTTCTTTAGTAAGGTCTAATTCTTCAGCTAAATGCCAAGCAATAGCCTCCCCTTCACGGTCCTCATCCGAAGCTAGCCAAACCATTTCAGCTTTCTTGGCTAGATCTTTTAGCTTTTTAACAACCGCTTTTTTATCTGCAGAAACCTCATACTTAGGTTTAAAATTATGTTCTACATCTACCCCTAATTCTTTAGAAGGTAAGTCCGCTATATGCCCATAACTTGATTCAACCTGATAATCTTTTCCCAAAAATTTCTCTATAGTTTTTGCCTTTGCAGGTGACTCAACAATCACTAAATTCTTTGCCATACTTCATTTAATTTGAAAGCAAAAATATAGGATTTTTTCCAATTTATGCTTACCTAATACTATTAATGCGTTTTTTAAGGTCAACCTAAGGTAAAAAATCTACTTCAACCTACTCTTTATTAACCTTTAAGCCCTATAAGGAATACTTTGCATAAATTTTCCTAAGCATGAACCATTCTCTAGAGGCAATTTACTACGCTAACCATCAGCAAATATAAACATACATTAAATTATTAACATAAAAAATACACATTAACTTAAAAATTAAATATAACGCACTTTTTAATACAAGGCGCCATTTTTATTTTTAACCTAAAAAAAAATAAGGTTAAAAAAAATATGCCATCTTGTCAGTTACTTAAAAAGAAGTATCTTTGCACTTTAAAACACAAAACTCCCTTTTAACAAAGTTATGGAAAAGGTTATTGAAGAAAACAAACAAGGAACAAGCTTACAATTAGAAAATAAGGCAGAGAACACTAAAAAACTTTTCATCGAAAGTTATGGTTGTCAAATGAACTTTTCAGACAGTGAAATTGTAGCTTCCATTTTATCCCAAGAAGGGTATAATACAACAGATAATTTAGAAGAAGCTGATTTAGTATTAGTAAATACATGTTCAATACGTGACAAAGCGGAACAAACCGTTCGTAAACGTCTAGATCAATATAACCAAATAAAGAAAAAAAACCCTTCAATGAAAGTTGGAGTATTAGGTTGTATGGCTGAACGTCTTAAAAGTAAATTTCTAGAAGAAGAAAAAATTGTTGATATGGTTGTTGGGCCAGACGCATACAAAGACCTTCCTAATCTTTTAAAAGAAATAGATGAAGGACGTGATGCTATCAACGTTATTTTATCTAAAGATGAAACATATGGAGATATTGCGCCTGTTCGCTTACAAAGCAATGGAGTAACAGCATTTGTTTCTATTACAAGAGGATGTGACAACATGTGTACTTTCTGTGTTGTTCCGTTTACAAGAGGAAGAGAAAGAAGCCGTGATCCACACAGTATTTTAGAAGAAATCAAAGATCTTAATGAAAAAGGCTTTAAAGAAATTACTTTATTAGGACAAAACGTGGATAGTTACCTATGGTACGGTGGAGGTCTTAAAAAGGATTTTGACAAAGCAAGTGAAATGCAAAAAGCTACAGCCGTTGACTTTGCACAATTACTAGAACAATGTGCAGTTAGCTATCCTAAAATGCGTTTCCGTTTTTCAACTTCAAATCCTCAAGACATGCATATGGAAGTAATCCAAGTGATTGCCAAATATGATAATGTTTGTAAGTATATCCACTTGCCTGTACAATCTGGAAGTACTAGAATCTTAAAAGAGATGAATAGACAACATACTAGAGAGGAGTACATGGAGTTGGTAGATAACATCTATAAAATGGTTCCTGAAATTTCATTATCTCAAGATATGATTACTGGTTTTCCTACTGAAACAGAAGAGGACCACCTGGAAACACTATCTTTGATGGAATACTCAAAGTATGATTTCGGTTATATGTTTGCTTATTCAGAGAGACCAGGTACTCTAGCAGCCAGAAAGCTAGAGGATGATGTTCCAGAAGAAGTTAAAAAACGAAGATTGACAGAGGTTATTGAAACGCAAAGAAGAATAGGTCTAGAAAGAATCCAACGTTTCTTAGGGCAAACTGTAGAGGTACTAATTGAAAAAGAATCTAAACGTTCAACACAAGAGTGGGCTGGAAGAAATTCACAAAATACCACTGTTGTATTCCCAAAAGAAGACTACAAAGTAGGAGATTTTGTAATGGTAGAAGTTCTAGATTGTACTTCTGCAACTCTAATTGGAAAAGCAGTAGGATATTCTGCTATGCAATAAGATAAAAATTTCTAAATTTAAGGTTTGATAAACGAAGTCTATGGAAAACGTTCAAGCAATTAAACAGCGCTTTGAAATAATCGGAAATGATCCCAAATTAAATCGTGCAATAGAAAAGGCTATACAAGTAGCTCCTACTGATATCTCCGTATTAGTTGCTGGAGAGAGTGGCGTGGGAAAGGAAAGTATCCCTAAAATCATCCACTCTTTGTCCCATAGAAAGCACGGAAAGTACATAGCAGTTAACTGTGGTGCAATTCCTGAAGGAACCATAGACAGTGAGTTATTTGGACACGAGAAGGGAGCCTTCACTGGAGCGATAAGCACCAGGGAAGGTTATTTTGAAGAAGCCAATGGGGGAACAATATTTTTAGACGAAGTTGGAGAATTACCTTTAACTACCCAAGTAAGATTACTTAGAGTCTTAGAAAATGGAGAGTTTATTAAAGTAGGTTCCTCTAAAGTACAAAAAACAGATATCCGTATTATAGCTGCTACTAATGTTAATATGCTACAAGCTATTGAAAAAGGAAAATTTAGGGAAGATCTTTACTATAGATTAAGTACAGTAGATATTACCTTACCTCCTCTTAGAGAAAGAGGAGAAGATATACATTTGTTATTTAGAAAGTTCGCATCGGATTTCTCACATAAATACAAAATGCCCCCTATTAAGTTGGAACCTGAAGCTATCTCTTACCTATTGAGATATAGGTGGGATGGAAATATACGTCAATTAAGAAACGTCGCAGAGCAGATTTCAGTTTTAGAAACAGATCGATTAATTTCTTTAAAAACCTTACAATCTTATTTACCACAATGGGAAAGACAAGTCCCTTCCGTGGTAAGTAATAAAAAGGCAGAGTCTGACTTTTCTACTGAAAGAGAAATTTTATATAAAGTTCTCTTTGATATGAAGAGTGATCTAACAGACTTGAAAAAATTGACCCTTGAATTACTTAAGCATGACAACAAACAAGTAGTAGAATCTAATCAAGTTCTAATTCAAAAAATATACGGTCAAAAGAAAACAGATACACAAGATCTTTCAACTAATTTAACTAATGTTGACCTTGTTCCTTTCGAGGAGCACAATCAGAGCTCTATTGCCTCTACCTTAGAACATGCCGTTCAAAATATAGAGCAATTAGACGAGGAAGAGGAGGACGACTACCTTTTAGCAGAAACGGTGGAAGAAGAAGACTTAAACATCGAAGAAAATGAGATAGGCTTAATAAAAAGAGCTTTAGACCTAAGTCAAGGTAAAAGAAAGTTAGCTGCAAAAGAACTTGGTATTTCTGAACGCACTTTATATCGTAAAATAAAACAGTATAATCTATAATGAAACATATAAAAAGTTTATTACTTCTACTTACAGTAGCCTTTTCGATGGTTAGTTGTAAATATTATAACTTCACTGGAACAGGTAAGATTGATGCCAATAGCTTTCAAGTTAACTACTTTCAGAATCATGCTGTTTTAGTTGAACCTGGAATTGAACGTACCTTTACTACTAGTTTACAAGATTTAATACAAAATCAAACAAGTTTAAGTTTAACCAATGAAGGGGGAGATTTAATCTATGAAGGAGAAATCGTAGAGTATAGAATAAGTCCTATAACGGCAACAGCAGATCAAAGAGCTGCACAAAACAGACTTTATATTGCCATTAATGTGAGATTTATTAATGTTAATAAACCAGAGGATGATTTTGAAAAAAGATATTCTTTTTACTACGATTATGGGGCAAATGAAATTCTTATGGGAGCTTCATTATCACAAGCTCTTGATGTTATCTATGAAAGAATAACTCAAGATATATTCAACGACTCCTTAGCAAAATGGTAATTATAACATAAAAGCTTTGAATACAGAACAACTAATATCCCTATTGCATAATCCAAAGGACATCCAAAAAGAGGATACACTTGCTTTTGAAAAGATATTGAATAAATATCCCTATTTACAAAGTGTTCGATGTTTACATCTGAAAACGTTGTATTTACAAAACAGTAAATCTTATAATGCTGCTTTAAAAAAAACAGCTTGCTATACTTTAGATAGAGATATTTTATTTGAGTATATCACATCAGAGGATTTTCAAACTTACAAAGGGGTGCTTTCACAAGAAGCAACTCAAGAAGCTTCACAGGCCTTAAAAGTAATCCAATTAAAGCCTACTAGCACTATTGATGATTTAATAGAAAGTTTTGACCGCCTTTCTAATAATCAAAAAGCTACTAAACAACTTGAAATAGAAAAAAACACTTCCTTACTTTCAAAAGAAAGGTTAAATTCTGTTGAAAAAGAAGCCAACATGCCTCTAGAAGCACAACTTTTAGAGATAAATGAAAAAATTAACAAGACAGAAAAACAAAAAAAACAAGGTTTAATTGATAAATTCATAGAAACAAATCCTAAAATTGTCCCAACTAAAAAACCATCCTTAACTAGCATAAACATTGAGGATTCACTAGTAGACAACAATAGTATAATGACAGAAACCTTGGCAAAAATTTATCTAGATCAAAAAAAATATCAAAAAGCAATCCAAGCTTATGAAATTTTAATTTTGAAATATCCAGAAAAAAGTAGTTTCTTTGCAGACCAAATAGCAGATATAAAAGTATTACAACAACATAATAATTAATAATTATGAACACAGAATTTACAATATTCCTAGTATTAATGGCAATCGTTTGCTTCTTACTTATTGTAGTTATAATGGTACAAAATCCAAAAGGTGGAGGTTTAGATTCTTCTTTTGGTGGTTCAACAGTTGTAGGAGGAGTAAAAAACACCAATGATTTCTTAGATAAAAGTACTTGGGTATTAGGAGGAATATTAATTATATTAATTTTAATGTCTAGTTTAAGTTTTAGCGGAGGCGTAGGTAGTGAGTCAAAATTACTTGACCCAAATGCTGTTGCAGAGCCAACAATGACGTTACCGGTTTCAAACACAGATCAACCTGAAGAGGCTACAAATGAAACTATTCAAGAATAAGTTCATTAGTATATTATTACATATAAAATCAAAAATGCTAGCTGTCAAGCTGGCATTTTTTTTTGCTATATATGACAAAGCTTATCTTTGGCATACTTTATGCATTTTTAATTTTAACAAAACTAAAATTCAATTTAATAACTATACAATATGGCACTAAATATTAGACCCCTAGCAGACAGAGTTCTTATTGAACCACTACCAGCAGAAACAAAAACAGCTTCAGGTATCTTTATCCCTGATACTGCAAAAGAAAAACCACAAAGAGGAACAGTGGTAGCTGTTGGAAATGGAACGAAAGACCATAAAATGAGTGTAACAGTTGGGGACGTTGTTTTATACGGAAAATACGCTGGAACAGATCTTAAATTTGAAGGTAAAGATTACCTAATCATGAGAGAAGAAGACATTCTTGCAATCGTATAATAATTGAATAACAAATAATATAAAGAAAATAAAATGGCAAAAGATATTAAATTCGACATTGAAGCCCGCGAAGGATTAAAACGTGGTGTAGATGCTTTAGCAAATGCAGTTAAAGTTACATTAGGACCAAAAGGAAGAAACGTTATCATTGGTAAATCATTTGGTGCGCCAACTGTAACTAAAGACGGAGTTTCTGTAGCTAAAGAAGTAGAATTAGAAGACACTCTAGAGAACATGGGGGCTCAAATGGTTAAAGAAGTTGCTTCTAAAACCAATGATTTAGCAGGAGACGGTACTACAACAGCTACTGTACTTGCACAAGCAATCGTTAAGGAAGGATTGAAAAACGTTGCTGCTGGAGCAAATCCAATGGATTTAAAGCGTGGAATTGACAAAGCAGTTGAAATTATTGTAGCTGAACTTGGAAAACAATCTCAAGAGGTTGGAGGTTCAATGGATAAAATCAAACAAGTTGCTTCTATCTCAGCAAATAACGATGACTTTATTGGAGAGTTAATTGCAAAAGCTTTTGAAAAAGTAGGTAAAGAAGGTGTTATCACTGTAGAAGAAGCTAAAGGTACTGAAACTTATGTGGACGTTGTAGAAGGAATGCAATTTGACAGAGGATATTTATCTCCTTACTTTGTAACAAATTCAGATAAAATGGAGGTAGACTTAGAGACTCCTTACATTTTATTATATGATAAAAAGGTTTCTTCTTTAAAAGAGTTATTACCAATTTTAGAGCCAATTGCACAAAGTGGTAAACCGCTTTTAATTATTGCTGAAGATGTAGATGGAGAAGCTTTATCTACTTTAGTAGTTAATAAATTAAGAGGAGCTTTAAAAATTGCTGCTGTTAAAGCACCAGGTTTTGGAGATAGAAGAAAAGCAATGTTAGAAGATATTGCTATCCTTACTGGTGGAGTAGTTATTTCTGAAGAGCAAGGATATACATTAGAGAATACAACTTTAGAGATGTTAGGTACTTGTAAAAGAGTAAACATTGATAAAGATAATACTACTATTGTTAGTGGCGATGGAGATGCTGAAATGATTAAAAATAGAGTTAATCAAATCAAAACTCAAATGGAAGCTACTACATCTGACTATGACAAAGAAAAACTTCAAGAACGTTTAGCTAAATTAGCTGGTGGAGTTGCAGTTTTATTTGTTGGAGCAGCTTCAGAGGTAGAGATGAAGGAGAAAAAAGATCGTGTAGATGATGCTTTACATGCAACTAGAGCGGCAGTAGAAGAAGGAATTGTAGCTGGAGGTGGAGTTGCTCTACTTAGATCAAAAGCTGCTTTATCAACTTTAACGCCTGTAAATGCAGATGAAGAAACAGGTATTGCAATTATCGCAAAAGCAATTGAAGCACCACTTAGAACTATCGTTGAAAACGCAGGTCTAGAAGGATCAGTTGTTGTAGCTAAAGTTTTAGAAGTAGAAGGAAACCAAGGTTTCAATGCTAAAACAAATCAATATGTTGATATGCTTCAGGCAGGAGTAATTGACCCTAAGAAAGTGACAAGAGTAGCTTTAGAAAATGCAGCTTCTGTTGCAGGAATGATTCTTATTACTGAATGTGCTTTAGTGGACATTAAAGAAGAAGGTCAAGGAGCTATGCCAATGGGTGGAGCTATGCCCGGGATGATGTAATATCAAAACTTATATAAATAAAAAAAAGCGGTTTATATAAACCGCTTTTTTTTATTTATAATACCTAAGAAGATAAAATTCTATTTTGAGGAAATCTCTTTTAACTCAGCTATAGTCTGGGTTGGATTCTCTGATTTAAAAACAAAGCTGCCAGCAACTAATGCATCGGCTCCAGCCTCTACAAGCTCTTTTGCATTTTTACTAGTTACTCCCCCATCTATTTCAATAAGAGCATTAGATCCTTTCTCTTGAATCATGGCTTTTAATTTACGTACTTTATCAAAAGTGTTTTCTATAAAACTTTGACCTCCAAAACCAGGATTAACACTCATAATAAGTACTAAATCTAAATCTTTAATCACTTCTTCTAACACATTAACATTAGTATGAGGATTTAGAGCTACACCAGCCTTCATTCCATGTGCCTTAATAGCCTGTATAGTTCTATGTAAATGATTACAAGCCTCGTAATGAACCGTTAGAATATCAGTCCCTAATTCTTTAAAAGTAGTAATATAACGATCTGGATCAACAATCATTAAATGCACATCAAGCGTCTTACTGGCATGTTTACCAATGGCTTCTAAAACTGGCATACCAAAAGAGATATTAGGTACAAAAACCCCATCCATAATATCGATATGAAACCAATCTGCTTGGCTATTATTAATCATCTCAACATCCCTTTGCAAATTTGCAAAATCAGCTGCTAAAACAGAAGGAGCAATTATTGTATTTTTCATAGTGTTGTTGTGTATATGTTATCCTTGCAAATTTACCATTATTATATAAGACAATAAAAGCGATTGCATAGAATTATATTATTTAAAAAATTCACTCTCAAATAGATTGCTAAAATGGAACAATACTTTATCGGTAACCTCTTTCATATCTACTTGATCTACACCAAGCTCTACGTGTAAAGAAGTAACACCTTTTTCTTTAATTCCGCATGGAATAATATTGTCAAAATACCCTAAATCTGCATTGACATTAAATGCAAATCCATGCATAATTACCCAACGTGAAGCCCTTACACCAATGGCACATATCTTACGTGCAAAGGGAGTACCGACATCTAGCCAAACACCAGTTTCTCCCTCACTTCTACTGGCATGAATTCCGTAATCCTTAAGAACAAGAATAATTGTTTCTTCTAACAACCTAAGGTACTTATGTATATCTGTGAAAAAATTTTCTAAATCTAAAATTGGGTATCCTACAAGTTGACCTGGACCGTGATAAGTGATATCCCCTCCTCTATTTATCTTATAAAAACTAGCTTCTTTTTGTATTAGTTGCTCTTGATTTAATAATAAGTTAGATAACTTACCACTCTTTCCTAGAGTATAGACATGAGGGTGCTCGACTAAAAGAAAATAATTATTAGTAATATGATTGGTATTTAAACGGCGATTCTGCACTTTAGTGTCCAAAATAGACTGAAACAACTCTTCCTGATAATCCCATGTTTGTTTATAATCTTTTAACCCTAAATCAATGAGTTGAATTTTATTATTCATAAGTATTTTCTTTCTGGTTTTAAATAGTGATAATGTAACTAATCTGAAAAGTTAGTTCCTGGTTAATTTGCTCTGTTTTGTCTTAATATCAATCTATTTAGCCTTTTACTAAAACCTAATAACGACAGACAAATTTCGACATTTTTTACTATGCGGCGATAAATTTAGTACAATAGATTTATTTTATCTCGAATTATCGGATTCTTTACTAATTTAAGTGTTTTAAAAGACTTTGAAATTGTTGCATTTTCAAAGATTAACTATATTTGCCTTATAAAATTAATAATCAATTATTATGCAACTTTCAGAACAAGAAATCATCAGAAGAGAAAAGCTGAGCAAACTACAAGAGCTTGGTGTAAATCCTTATCCTGCAAACCTATTCCCTGTTGACCAAACATCGAAGCAGATACAGAACGATTTTCAAGAAGGTAAACAGGTAATTGTAGCAGGACGTTTAATGTCCTCAAGAATTCAAGGAAAAGCATCTTTTGCAACTATACAAGACAGCCAAGGAAAGATTCAGCTATATATCAATAGAGATGAACTTTGTCCTACAGAAGATAAAACACTTTACAATGAAATCTACAAAAAACTAATAGATTTAGGAGATATCATTGGAATTGAAGGAGAACTTTTCACTACTCAAGTAGGTGAAAAAACGATTAGAGTGAAAAACCTTACTCTTTTAAGTAAGTCATTAAGACCACTACCATTACCAAAAACAGATGCTGAGGGTAAAACCTATGATGCATTTACAGATCCAGAATTACGCTATAGAATGCGTTATGTGGATTTAGTGGTAAACCCATCTATCAAAGAATCATTTATCAAAAGAACCAAGTTATTCAATGCTATGCGTTCGTTCTTTAATGATGCTGGATATATGGAAGTGGAAACACCGGTTTTACAATCTATCCCAGGTGGAGCATCAGCAAGACCATTTATTACTCATCACAATGCCTTAGATATTCCTCTTTATTTAAGAATTGCCAATGAATTATATTTAAAAAGATTAATCGTTGGTGGATTTGATGGAGTATATGAGTTTGCAAAAAACTTCCGTAACGAAGGAATGGATAGAACTCATAACCCTGAATTTACGGTTATGGAAATCTATGTAGCTTATAAAGACTACCACTGGATGATGGAGTTCACAGAAAAGCTATTAGAGCACTGTGCTATTGCTGTAAACGGTACTACAGAAGCAACCTTTGGAGAACACCAAATTAGCTTTAAAGCTCCGTTTAAACGCATTACAATGGCCGATTCTATTAAAGAATTCACAGGATTTGATATTACAGGTAAATCAGAAGAGGAATTAAGAGAAGCAGCTCTATCTATGGGTATTGCTGTAGATGAAACAATGGGTAAAGGAAAGCTAATTGATGAAATATTCGGAGAAAAGTGTGAAGGGAACTACATTCAGCCAACCTTTATTACAGACTATCCAAAAGAAATGTCTCCTCTAACAAAGATGCATAGAGATAATCCAGATTTGACGGAGCGTTTTGAGTTAATGGTTTGTGGAAAAGAAATTGCTAATGCTTACTCTGAATTAAATGACCCTATTGACCAAAGAGAAAGATTTGAAGCACAAATGGCATTAGCAGATAGAGGAGATGATGAGGCAATGTTTATTGACCAAGACTTCTTAAGAGCTTTAGAATACGGAATGCCTCCTACTTCAGGATTGGGAATTGGAATGGACCGCTTAATTATGTTCTTAACAAATAACCCTTCGATCCAAGAAGTGCTTTTCTTCCCTCAAATGAGACCAGAGAAAACTGAAGTTCAAGTAGAATTGACTCAAGAAGAAAAAGATATTCTTGCTATCTTAGAAAAGAATGAAAACAAATTAGAGTTAACTCAATTAAAAGAACAAACTGGATTAAGTGGTAAGAAATGGGATAAAGCTATGAAATCACTAGCTTCTCATAACATTACTAAAGTAATTACAGAACAAGATATTAAATATGTTGTTACACAATAAATAAAAATAAAGCCTTTTCATTTTGTAAAGGCTTTATTTATAAGCATAAAAAAACCAGTGGATCTCACTGGTTTTTTTTTATAAAATACAACTTAGTGTATTCTGTATTTTTTAGCCTAAATACGTCTTTAATATTTTACTTCTAGAAGTATGTTTTAAACGACGAATAGCTTTTTCTTTAATTTGTCTGACGCGCTCACGAGTAAGATCAAAAGTTTCTCCTATTTCTTCCAATGTCATTGGATGTTGATCTCCTAGTCCAAAATACAGTCTAACCACATCTGCTTCACGAGGAGTAAGAGTTTCTAGAGCTCTTTCTATCTCTGTACGTAATGATTCATGAATTAACTCTCTGTCTGGGTTAGGTGACTCACCGCTACGCAATACATCATAAAGGTTAGAGTCTTCCCCTTCTACTAAAGGAGCATCCATAGATAAATGACGTCCAGAGTTCTTCATACTCTCTTTTACATCATTTACTGTCATATCTAATTCGATAGCAATTTCTTCGGCAGAAGGTGGACGCTCATTAGATTGCTCTAATAAAGCATACATCTTGTTAATTTTGTTGATCGAACCAATTTTGTTTAAAGGTAAACGTACAATTCTAGATTGTTCTGCTAAAGCAGATAGAATAGACTGACGAATCCACCAAACAGCATAAGAAATGAATTTAAAACCTCTTGTCTCATCAAAACGCTGAGCAGCTTTGATCAACCCTAAATTCCCTTCATTAATTAAATCTGGAAGTGTTAACCCTTGATTTTGGTATTGTTTTGCAACAGATACTACGAAACGTAAGTTAGCCTTTGTTAACTTCTCTAGAGCTCTTTGATCACCAGCTTTAATACGCTGTGCTAACTCTACTTCTTCATCTGCGGTAATCAAATCTACTTTACCAATTTCTTGCAAGTATTTATCCAATGATGCAGTTTCACGATTGGTAACTTGCTTGGTAATTTTAAGTTGTCTCATATTATTTCTATCCTTTTATTCGTTTAACTAACCCTTTAAGATTACTCTTCTTCGGGTTACATATAGTTATACGTAGATTAAGCCCAAAAGGTTACAAGGAATTAAAAACAAAGCTCGGTATTAACAAATATTTAGCAATTAGCCTAGGTTAAGAATTAATAGTTCTTAACTTTACTCAATTCAACCTCGTCAATTTCAACTTCATCTAAATAACGCTCAATACTATCATCTAACTCTTTCATCCACGGAGTATGATGCTCTTCTGCTGTTACATTAGTCATAACAGAAGTAAATACTTTATCACGGTAATTTAAAATGTTATTCTCTTTGTCTTGCATCCAGATTTTAAACATATCTGCTACTTTATCTAAATCAAAACTTGGATAATCTGTCAAATCTATTAATTCTTTAATATAAGCAGTTTGGAAATCTACATGATCGCAACCTGTTTCGGTTTGAGCTTCACCCTCTACCCATTTTGCTATATCCTGATTTCTTACTTCTTTACTAGGCAATTTAATTCTACCTAACATATAATCTCTAGCAAACCATGCTTGAGCATCAAACATATTGAAAGTATAATATTGATCTTGCATTCCTAAGAAAATAAGCTTTTCATTTTCATTGAATACAACCCCTTTGTATAAATTATCTGGGTAAAGACAGTTTTTAGTTTTCAATCTTAAATTATCAGGCAAGAATGGAAACTTATGTTGATATCCTGTACAAAGCACAACCGCATCAAACTCTTGACTAGTTCCATCCCTAAAGAAAGCAGTACTACCTTCGAAATGAGTTACAGAAGGTCTTTCAATGATTCCCTTAGGCCACTTAGCACCAATTGGAGTAGTACGATAAGCAATTGTAACTGATTTACTACCGTGCTTGAAACATTGAACTCCAATATCTTCAGCAGAATAACTACTTCCTATTAATAAAACAGCCTTATCTACAAATTGATCTGCACCCCTAAAGTCATGTGCATGCATTACTGCATTTGGGAAATTGTCAATTCCTTTAAAATAAGGCATATTTGGAGTAGAGAAATGTCCTGTTCCAACAACTAAATAGTCAAAAATTTCTTCAAATGTTTCGTTCTTTACTAAGTCGTCAAAAATAACTCTAAACTGTGTGGTTTCTTCATTATAATCCACCCATCTAGCTACAGTATTAAACTTAATAAAATCTCGAGCATTACTTTGCTTAATTCTACCTTGTATATAATCAAATAGAACCTCACGTGGAGGATAAGAAGAAATTGGTGTTTTGAAGTGGTCCATAAAAGTGTAATCAGCGAATTCTAAACACTCTTTAGGACCGTTCGACCATAGGTACTTATACATACTTCCATGAATAGGCTCTCCATATTTTCCTACACCAGTACGCCAAGTATAATTCCACATTCCTCCCCAGTTATCTTGTTTTTCATAACATTTGATCTCTGGAATGGGATTACCCTTCTTTTGTTCCGATTCGAAAGCTCTTAACATAGCTAATCCGCTGGGACCAGCACCAATAATTCCAACTTTGAAATTTGACATAACTAAATAAAATATTTTTGTCCTTATAAGCTAACTTATAAGAAATTAATAAAAAAGATCGTTACTGAACACTCAGCCGAGATAGAACCATATAACTTGAGTTCTAAAAAGGACACTCTATCAAATAAAGAGTGTAAAATGAAAGAAATACTATGTGATTTCTTGAATAGATGTAGTAAAAAAACTACAATATGAGATTGGATGATTAAACTCTAACAATAGAGGGCATTTACTCTTAAGAAATGCATATCATCTTTTCGTAACTAGGCTAAGATACTAAAAATTATACTGTTAGACAAAAAAAACAGATTAAAACCATTATTTTACAATTGGAATGTCCCAATTAGACAAAGCTAATAAGAGGTATATACTCAAAATTAAATAATCAAGAATAACAAAAAACCAATAAATAAAAGCTAATAATGCTTTTATCATAAAAAGGAAATAAATCAAATTTTAACAAAAAAAGCACCCTGAATTAGGGTGCTTTCTCTATAATAATAAGTATAAAAATACTATTTTTCTTTATTTGTTTCTTCCTTATTAGGGGTAGCTTCAGCCTTTTTCTCTGGACGAGCAGGGCGTGGCATTAGAGCCTTTTTAGAAACTTTTGCTTTTCTAGTCTTTGGATCGATCCCTAAGTACTTCACTTCGATTTCATCCCCTAATGCTAAAACATCAGAAACATTCTCAATACGTTTCCAATCTAACTCAGATACGTGTAATAAAGTTTCTTTACCAGGAACAAACTCTACTACTGCTCCAAAATCCAACATTTTTACAACTTTAACTTTGTAAACTTCTCCTTCTACAGGGGCAAATGTAGTATTTTGAATTGCTGCAATAGCTTTATCCATTCCTTCTTGATCTGTTCCTAAAATTTCAATGATACCTAAATCACCTTCTTCGTTAATAACGATAGTAGTTTGAGTATCCGCTTGTAAAGCTTGAATATTCTTTCCTCCAGGTCCAATAACAGCACCGATGAAATCTTTTGGAATTTCAACAGTAATAATTTTTGGAGCTTTAGGCTTAACTTGTACATTTGGTTGAGCAATTGTATCGGTTAATTTTTCTAAAATATGAAGACGACCTACATGAGCTTGGTTTAATGCTTGCTCTAAGATATCGTATGCTAAACCTTCAATTTTAATATCCATTTGACAAGCAGTGATACCATCTTTTGTACCAGTTACTTTGAAGTCCATATCTCCTAAATGATCTTCATCACCTAATATATCCGATAAAACAGCCCAACGATTAGTTTTAGCATCACTGATTAGCCCCATTGCAATACCTGAAACTGGCTTGTCTACCTGAATACCAGCATCCATTAATGCTAATGTACCAGCACAAACTGTTGCCATAGATGAAGAACCATTTGATTCTAATACATCAGATACTAAGCGGATTGTATAAGGACAATCAGCAGGAATCATATTTTTTAATGCTCTTTGAGCTAAGTTACCATGTCCAATCTCACGACGAGATACACCTCTTAGAGGTTTAGCTTCACCTGTTGAAAATGGAGGGAAGTTATAATGTAAGTAGAATCTTTCCTCTCCTTGATCACTTGGTAAATCAATAATATTAGCTTCTCTAGAAGTACCTAAAGTTACTGTTGCTAAAGCTTGGGTTTCTCCTCTTGTAAAAATAGCAGAACCATGCGCTGAAGGTAAGTAATCTACCTCAGACCAAATTGGTCTAATTTGAGTTGTTTTTCTTCCATCAAGACGAATACCTTGATCTAAAATAAGATTTCTAACTGCCTCCTTTTGAACTTTGTTGAAATACTTACTAATTAGCTCTGATTTCTCTTCGATTTCTTCTTCTGAAAATAACGCTAATACTTCTTCTTTAACTTCAGCAAATTTCTCTCCACGCTCGCTTTTTGCACTCGCATGCGAAGCGATATCGTAAAGCTTTTCATAAGCTGCTGTATGAACAGCAGATTCGATATTTGCATCTTCTTCTTCACCTTCATAAGTACGGTACTCTAAATCTAAAGCCGCGCGCATTTTTTCTTGAGCTTCCACTTGCAATTTAATTGCCTCGTGAGCAAATTTAATTGCTTCAATCATTTCAGCTTCAGAAATTTCTTTCATTTCTCCTTCTACCATTGCAACAGAATCTTTAGATGCACCGATCATCATATCGATATCAGACACTTCTAACTGTGCTTTAGTAGGGTTAATAATGAATTTACCGTCTACTCGTCCAACTCTTACTTCTGAAATATAGTTATAGAATGGAATATCTGACACTGCTAATGCAGCTGAAGCAGCTAAACCAGCTAATGAATCAGGCATCACATTTTCATCATATGACATCAATTGAATCATAACTTGTGTTTCAGCATGGTAATCGTCAGGGAACAAAGGTCTTAAAACACGGTCTACAAGACGCATTGTTAAAATCTCTTGATCACTTGGGCGAGCTTCACGCTTAAAAAAACCTCCTGGAAAACGACCAGCAGCAGAAAACTTCTCTCTGTAATCTACAGTTAAAGGTAGGAAATCAATACCAGGGTTTGCAGTACGTGCAGAAACAGCTGTAGCTAAAAGCATACAGTCACCCATTCTTACTACTACGGACCCATCTGCCTGTTTGGCTAATTTTCCTGTTTCGATTGAGATAGTTCTCCCATCTCCTAAATCGATAATTTCTTTTGTTACCTTAGGAATCATAATTACTTAATACTTTAGGGTTTCGCCTCTTTTTTAAAAAAGAGACTTTAATAATTCTGTGTTGTGTGTGTGTGTGTGTTGTTGTGTAGTAGAATGAAACCCAATGAAAAACCAGCGTTATCTGCTAAAAAGGTTAAAAAGAAAAAGAGGCGCACAAGGGCACCTCTTCTCTATTGATTATTTTCTAATATTCAATACCTTAATAATCTCACGATATCTGTTAATTTCAGTTTTCTTTAAGTAATCAAGAAGTCTTCTTCTTTTACCTACTAAAAGTACTAATGAACGCTCTGTATTATAATCTTTACGATTTCTTTTTAAGTGCTCTGTTAAGTGAGAAATTCTGAAAGTAAACAATGCGATTTGTCCCTCAGCAGAACCCGTGTTAGCTACAGCTCCACCATGTTGAGCGAAGATTTCAGCCTTTTTTTCTTTAGTTAAATACATGCCAATATTGATTTAATAATTATTATGCGCGAACTGCAGTGTTTCTACAATTCGTTGCAAAGGTAATTTTTATTTTCAAAATACAACACACATTAAGCTTTTTTTTTATCTTCAAAGAACATTAAAACGCAGCATAAGCTACCACACTTTAAAAAAGTCTTGCAATATAAGTGTTTAGTGTTTCTAAAAACACAGTATCTTCTTGTGTAAAGGCATTTAAAGTGTTTGAATCTATATCTATTTGCCCAATATTAACACCGTCAACAAATAAAGGTACAACAATTTCAGATTTTACGGTAATACTACAAGCAATATAATTATCTTGAGCTTTAACATCTTCCACCAAAAAAGTCTCATTGCTTAGAGCTACTTGTCCACAAATTCCCTTTCCAAAGTCAATAACAGTATGATCTGTTGGTTCCCCCACATAAGGTCCTAAGTGTAATGTACGAGTAGAATGATCAGCCATATAAAAACCAACCCAATTATAATACTCTAATTCTGTATTTAAAATAGTACAAATATCCAATAAGCGCTGTTCTACAGTTTTATAATCCTGTTCTAAAATTGCTACACATTGCTGTAATAGCACATGGTATTCTTGATTCATAATTCTTTATATAATTTAGCTAATAATAATCTAAGGTAAAGAATAACCTACAAACAGACACAAAAAAAAGCACTAATGCCTTAACACTAGTGCTTTTTTAACAACAATATGAATAATTGTAGTCAAACTCACAAACTACAAAAATTCTCCACAGGACATAATGAAAATATTAATCTTATTATTATTGTTCTTTAGCGATCTCCACCTCTAAAACTCAATTGAAGACTAACTTTATGAAAAGGGATAAAAAAATTCTATCAAATGGGTCAACAATACTTATACTTAAAAAAGTCTTAGTACCTTATTGCATCCTATCTTTCAATAATTCAAAAACAAATATAGGTAAGTAGAAAAGTAAAAAACATGATAAATATCAGTTTTCTAAAAAAATCCTTTTTTTTTATCCCCTCTCCTACTAAAAAAGTCGACTATAGTACCTTAGTCCTATGATCAATTCAGACAATACCAAAGATTAATACCAATTTTCACAGCTATTATTCCCTAGCTCACTATACATTTAGAAAAAAATAAACAAAAAAAATAAACAAAAAAAATAAACAAAAAAAATAAACAAAAAAAGTCAGTAAAAGAAGAATGATTCAAGCCAAAGAAATATTTTGCTTTAAAAAAAGGAACTATAAAAGTTCAGTACTCTACTTGGCTTTCAAAAGAATTCATTAAAAATTCTGGCAAGTACTAGAATATTCTTTTGAAAATTTGAGACATGATTTTTTTTTAAAAGGGAACTCACCAAACCCCACTGAAATAGTAGGTTACAAGCAATTTTAGTTAGTGTAAACTCAAATCGCTTGTACTAATATAAACCTACGTTTGCGTCCGCGGAGGGGCTCGAACCCCCAGCCCTCAGAGCCGAAATCTGATATTCTATCCAGTTGAACTACACGGACAGTCCATTTTTTTATTTTGTCAACAACTCTTTAACGATAGTTGAAATAGTCTTTCCATCTGCTTTACCAGCTAATTCTTTAGAAGCTAATCCCATTACCTGTCCCATAGAAGCCATAGAAGAAAAATCACCTTCTAAGATAATGGTCTTTATAATTTGTTCAACTTCTTGAGGTGTTAATTGCTTAGGTAAAAACCCTTCAATAATTACAGCTTGCGCAATTTCCGGCTCGGCTAAATCTGCTCTACCTTGTGCTGTAAAAATAGCAGCACTGTCCCTTCTTTGCTTCACTAATCTTTGAAGTATTCTAATTTCTTGCTCATCATCTAATTCTTGTTGAGCCCCAGCCTGAGTTTGAGCTAATAATAACTCAGATTTAATCGCTCGTAGTGACTCTAATGCTAAAGTATCTTTTGCTTTCATTGCACTTTTTATCGCATCGGTAATATTAGATTGTAAACTCATAACATCCATTTTTAGATTTGCAAATATATAAAAAAGCCTGAAAAAGAAAGTTTTTTTTCAGGCTTATCTCTAATATTTAAGATTTCTTTAATCTACATTATCATGTAAAAAAGAATTATTACTCCTTAATTTAGTATCATTATTACTGTCTACACTAACGCTTAGACGAGATTTGTCACTGCTATCTGTAGGTGTAGATTCTAAACTAATCCCAGTTCGTTTGTATGCTGGTTCAGCATCCATTTTGTCTACTAAACTATTGCTAGCATCAGTATTGAATTTATAATTAAAGTCTTTCATTTTCTTTCTACGCTCTGCAGTGCGAGAACGAAGACTATACTCTTCTAAACTCATTTCTAATGGATTAACCTCATCATTTTCAAACTCATCAAAATTGGCGGCTAATTCCTCTAACTCCTTAGCTTGTTCAATCTCATTTTTAGTAGAAATACCTAATTCAAATCCTTGAGCAATATCTTCAACATGAGGTGATGTAGGCTTAGCTGAAGCTACATCTTGCTCTTTCTCTAAATTATCCTCTAGAGTAAAATAAACAACATCCTCCGTTTTTCTTTGTTCCGAAGCATCCTCTGTTAAATTCACTTTAGCTCCATGAGACTGTACTTGATGATCCTCTTTGTGCTCAGCATCTAAAACACTTGTTGTTTTGTTTTGTTGAATAGAAGCTTTATTTACATCAAGCTTATTAATAGTTGCCTCTGCTGCTGCTGAATTAGCAAGTACAATTTCTGGCTCGACTACTTTTATATCTCTTATATCGCTAGTTTCATTACTCTTTAGGTTAGGAGTATTTACAACTTGCTCTATCGTTTGTTCTTTACTTTGATATTCTACTTCACTAGAAGGTGAAACAATCTTGAAAAAAGAATCTAATCCATTAGAATTATCTACAACATTATTTAAAGATTCGCTAGGTAAAGATTCACTCATAGGTTGTCCTTCAATATTATCTACCTCTTTTACCTCAACACTAGCCTCTGAACTTGTTTGTGTTAATGTTTCTTTCTCTTTTGAAGTATCTTCTGCAAAAGGATAATAAATTTTTACTTGCTCTTGCTCCTCTACTTGTACTTCACTAGATTGCTCTGCTCTATGTAAAGGTTGATCAGGAGAAGAAGCCCCTAATATTGCAGCTTGCCCCCCGATGTTTAATTCTCTTTGAACTTTTGTTTCATCTCCACCTAAAACGTGAATAATGGTATCTGGTTTACCCGGAGTTGCAATAGTTGTCTGTTGCTCTATATTAAAACCAGTAGCGATAATAGTTACTGCAACAGCCTCACCCAAACTCTCATCTTCACCAACTCCCATAATGATATTGGCATTATGTCCAGCTTCTGTTTGAATATGGTCATTGATTTCACCTATTTCATCTAAAGTAATTTCACTTGTACCTGAAACGATTAAAAGTAAAACGTTTTTAGCTCCAGTAATTTTATTATCATTTAACAATGGAGAATGAAGAGCTGCTACAATTGCTTCTTTTGCACGGTTTTCACCTGAAGCAGTTGCTGATCCCATAATCGCAGTACCACTATCAGAAAGAACTGTCTTAGCATCCTTTAAATCGATATTTTGCGTATAGTGATGAGTAATTACCTCCGCTATTCCTCTAGCGGCTGTTGATAATACTTCATCGGCTTTGGAGAAACCAGCTTTGAAACCTAAGTTACCATAGACTTCTCTTAGCTTATTATTATTAATTACTACTAAAGAATCCACTTGCTTACGCAATCTATCTACTCCTTTGAAAGCCTGTTCAATACGAACTTTTCCTTCAAATTGAAAAGGAATAGTAACAATACCTACAGTCAAGATGTCGCGTTCTTTAGAAAGTTGAGCAATTACAGGAGCAGCACCAGTACCAGTACCACCACCCATACCGGCAGTAATGAATACCATTTTAGTATTCCCATCTAGCATTTTCTCAATATCTTCAATACTTTCTAAAGCGGATTGCTGTCCTACTTCTGGATTAGATCCAGCACCAAGTCCTTCCGTTAAGTTTACCCCTAACTGGATTTTATTAGGTACAGTACTATTATCTAAAGCTTGTGAATCTGTATTACAAACTATAAAATCAACCCCTTTAATACCCTGTTTAAACATGTGGTTGATAGCATTGCTACCTCCCCCACCTACACCAATTACCTTAATCACATTTGATTGATTTTTTGGTAAATCGAATTGTATTCCTCCGAAATCTGTATTCTCCATATACGTATCGTTTTTATTCTTGCTTTTCAATAAATTCTCTAATCTTTCTTACGAAGTTTCCTAAAAACTTTCGTTCAAAACGTTCTACCGTAGTAGTAACCTCAGGTTCTTCCACTTCTTCTTTGGAATCCTCTGAAGTAGTGTTTTGCACCTCTTCTTCCTCTTTGGCAGCTTGTTGATCTTTTTCCAAAGATTCCTGCTGTCTCAAACTAGCTTCATGTTGCATTTTAAGTTCCAATTCTGCTTGAGCTTGTAACTTTTCATGTTCTTGTTTTTCGGCTAGTTCTTGTTCCATCATCAATTTCAATTCATCTAATGAAATTGCCCCCATAACTGCATTACGATCACTTTCCATCACTAATCCTACTGCCGTAGCATAAAGAGGACTAGAAATCTCAGGATTGGAATCCCCAGCTAGGTGTTCATTTGGATACCCAATACGAGTATCAATTCCTGTAATATATTCTACTAATTGCTTTATATGCTTTAATTCAGAACCTCCACCAGTTAAAACAATACCAGCTATTAATTTTTTTTGTGGATTTTCATAACCATAACTCTTAATTTCTGAGAATACTAATTGTATAATCTCATCTACTCTAGCATGAATAATCTTAGAAAGATTTTTCAAAGATATCTCTTTTGGCTCCTTACCTCTTAGCCCAGGAATCATAACGATTTCGTTATCCTTATTTTCTCCTGGCCAAGCAGATCCAAATTTCACTTTTAAAATCTCTGCTTGTCTTTCGATTATAGAGCAGCCTTCCTTAATATCCTCTGTAATAACATTCCCACCAAAAGGAACTACAGCAGTATGACGGATGATACCATCTTTAAAGATAGCTAAATCTGTTGTACCACCACCAATATCAATTAAAGCTACCCCTGCCTCTTTCTCTTCATGACTTAAAACAGCTTCGGCCGAAGCTAAAGGTTCCAAGGTAATTCCAGATAGCTCAAGCCCTGCATCTTTAATACAACGTCCAGCGTTTTTTATCAAAGCTGCTTGACCTACAACTACGTGAAAAGTCGCCTCTAAACGACTACCATACATCCCAATAGGTTCCTTTATACCTGGCTCCCCATCAATCTTAAATTCTTGAGGTAAAACATGGATAATCTCTTCTCCGGGTAACATATTTAGTTTCTGTACCTGGTGGATTAACTGTTCAATGTCTTTATCACCTATAACCTCATCTGGGTTAGGTCTACTTATATAATCACTATGTTGAATACTTCGTATATGTTGTCCTGCTATTCCAACAACAACTTTCTTAATTTTACACTCTGCTTCTGACTCAGCTACTGCAACAGCATTTTGAATAGATTGAATAGTTTGTGTAATATTATTTACTACTCCACGCTTAACTCCTAAACTCTTGGCCTTGCCAAGCCCAAGAATTTCAAGTTTACCATACTCATTCTTCTTTCCAACCATTGCAACAATCTTTGTTGTTCCAATATCTAAACCAACAGCTATATTTTCTTTTTCCATATTATTATTTTATTTGGCACATACCACTTGCTGGGTAAACTTTAGGTTTATTTTCTTATATTTTTCCAAGGAAACTCCATCTTGTAAGCTATATTGAACAAAAGCTTTGTAATTATCTAGTTTCCTTTGCATTTCTTCAAAATCTCCAAAGTGAATCTCAAAAGAATTCGATCTACTCATTAATTGAATAGAATCATCTGGCAATAATAAAATACCTGTGATATCATTATTCAAAAATTCGTCATTGGCTATTATATCTAACATATCTTTTAGCTTAGGCCTTATATCCTCAGTAATTTCGCCTGAGACCATAGGCACACGCTTTGAGAAATTTGAACTAAGTGGCATTTGATTACCTGCTTGATCTAAATAATAGCTATTACCTTGCTCAACTAGACGAGCTATCGCATCTTTCTGCCATACATCAACTTGTAATTTTCCATCTAAAGTTAAATATACATCCGCATCTTTTATCAGAAGGTTTTCCAATACTGACTCTTCTAAAAGCTTAAGTTGTACTTGTTCTTTATTTACTCCTGCCTGCAAAGCTAATTGTTCCTCAATGCCTTTCTTAACTTGTTGGGAAGTAACAAAGTGACTTTGATTCCCTTTAAAATTAATTTCAATACCTTGAATATTCCTATTTCTATTCTTATGATTCGCAAAAGAATATAAAACAAAAGCGAGTACTACTATTAAAAATAGACGTACATCCAACCATTTTATAAACTTAAGGCTCTTTCTCACTTTATTCTTTTTATTTTAATGCTTCTTTTATATCAATTACCATCTCTCCAATATCTCCTGCTCCAATGGTTAATACCACCTCAGCTTTTGAATTCTTGATAAACGGAATCAAATTCTCTTTACTAACCAATGCTTTGTTCTTAGCTGTTACTTTCTCCAAAAGTACTTCGGAGGTAACCCCCGTAATTGGGAATTCACGAGCAGGATAAATATCCATTAAAGCAACAGACTCAAAACTCGACAATGCCTTTGCAAAATCTTCCATAAAATCTTTAGTTCTAGAGAATAGATGCGGTTGAAAAATCGCTAAAATCTCCTTATCTGGATACATTTCATGTACCGCTTGACTAACTGCTAAGATTTCTGTTGGATGATGTGCGTAATCATCAATATAAACAAAGTTCTCCTGCCTTAACACATAAGAAAATCTCCTCCTAACCCCTCTAAAGCTCTCCAAAGATTTAACTAATGAATCTGGAGAAACACCATAATTATAAGCCATTGCAAAAGCAACTAATGCATTAGAAAGATTATGTCTTCCAGGTAAAGCAAAACGGACTTCTTTTATGATCTGCTTTGGTGTAATAATATCAAAAATATACCATCCATTTTGAATAACAATATTTTCAATCCTATAAACACAATTTTCTCCAAAGCCAACCTTAATCCCAGAAATGCCTACTTGCTCCACTACGAATAACTTTGATTTATCTTCGACTAGGTCACTAAAATCCTCAAAGGCCTTTAGCATAGATTGCGTATCTCCAAAAATATCCAAGTGATCCGCTTCCGTACTTGTTATACAAGCTGTATCTGGAAACAATCTTAAAAAGGAACGATCAAACTCATCCGCTTCAACTACAGTAATCGTTTTTCCTGTCCCTATTAAATTACTTTGGTAATTTTCAACTATACCCCCAACAAAACTGGTAACATCAAGTCCTGCTTCAAATAATAAATGTCCTAGGATACTAGTTGTAGTTGTTTTCCCATGGGTTCCTGCAACTGCAAAACAGTACGTATCCTTTGTAATAATCCCCAGAACTTCTGAACGCTTCTTAATGATAAACCCTTTTTCCTCAAAATATATCCATTGCGGATGATCTTGCTTTTTAATAGCAGGTGTTACAACAACTAAAGTTTCTTCTGGATTAGTAAAGTTTTGTTCAATACATTTAACTTCACTATCAAAAACTACATGAATACCTGCTTGATTAAGTTCTTGAGTTAATTGCGTAGGTGTTCTATCATACCCCATTACATCCTTACCCAAAAATTTAAAATATCGAGCCAAGGCACTCATTCCAATACCTCCAATTCCTATAAAGTAAACGCTCTTTATTTTATCCACTAACATACTTTTATCTTATTAACTCTTGAATTTTATCTACAATTTCTTTTGTGGCTAATGGCTTAGCTAAAGCCTTAATATTTTCTGCTAAAAGTGCCATCTTCTGTGGATCTTGACTTAGAGAACTAAAGACCTCTTGAAACTGATCCAAATCTTTCTCTTTTAACAATATTCCAGCCTGCCTATCTACAACACTCATCGCATTTTTGGTTTGATGATCTTCTGCTACATTAGGGCTAGGAATAAATATCACTGGTTTTCCAACTAACATTAATTCCGAGACCGAAGAAGCTCCTGCTCTAGAGACAATAATATCGGCACAACTATAGGCTAAATCCATTTTATCAATAAACTCTAAAACACGGATGCCATGTCTTTCTTTATCCTTAAATTGCACATAGTACAATTTACCACATTGCCACAATATTTGCCAATTTTCTTGCGTAAAAAAATCAATATTTTCGTCAATTAAATCATTAATTTTCTTCGCACCAAGACTTCCACCTAAAACAAGTAAAGTTTTTTTAGTTTTATCTAACTTAAAATACTCACTTGCTTGTATTTTCTTGTCACCAATAGCTACAATATCTTGTCT
Source organism: Myroides sp. LJL115 (assembly GCF_054871665.1). NCBI lineage: Bacteria > Pseudomonadati > Bacteroidota > Flavobacteriia > Flavobacteriales > Flavobacteriaceae > Myroides > Myroides sp. LJL115. The sequence goes on from NZ_JBTXLS010000011.1 coordinate 37,168, forward strand.
TACTGGATTACCAGAGAGCACTATTTTCTCTTCAGAAAAGTATTGCTCCAAACCAGGATATGCAACAAATACCAACTTAGCTTTCTTACCTAAAAGGCGATTAGTAATCCCTGGAAAGGAGTTTTGTTCTTGAACTACTGTAGGGATACTTAACCAATTGGCAACCTTTACTACTGCTCCACTTGCATAACCACCTGTACCTATAACAATATCGGGATTAAACTCTTTAAGTATCTTCCACGATTTAATCAAACTTCCAATAACTTTAAATGGAAAACTTAAATTCTTCCATGTCAATTTTCGCTGTAAACCAGAAATATGCAAGCCTTCTATGGGATATCCCTCTTGAGGTACTTTTGTCATCTCCATACGTCCTTTGGCCCCTACAAACAAAATTTGAGCTAAAGGACATCGTGATTTGATCTCATTAGCAATAGCTAAAGCAGGATAAATATGTCCTCCTGTTCCTCCACCACTAATAATAACACGCATTGCTTTTTTCATTTTCTCTTTTATTACAATTCAATACTTTTCTTTGCTTGTTGCTCTATTTTCGATAGCTCTTGTAAACGAACAGCCTCCATTCTCGCCAATTCCTCTTGCTCCTTCTCTTTAAGCAAGGCCTGTGCCAAATTATGAGCTTGTATTTCCTTTTCCTTCTTAGTTACGCTAAGAATTACTCCTAGACTAAAACAAGTCATCCAAATGGCTGTTCCTCCACTACTAATTAGTGGCAAGGTTTGCCCAGTTGTTGGTAATAAAGAAACTGCTACTCCCATATTGATTAATGCTTGAAAAGTAAATAAAAAACCAAGACCAATAACCAGTAGCTTTCCAAATAAAGTAGGCGCTTTATGAGCTGCTATTAAGAACCGTATAAACAGTAGTAAATACACTCCTAAAACTGCTAAGCCAACCACAAGCCCAAATTCCTCTACAATGATGGCATAAATAAAATCCGAAGAAGACTGAGGAAGAAAGTTCTTTTGCACACTCTTACCCGGACCAACTCCAAAGATCCCCCCAAGAGCTACTGCCATTTTTGCGTTCTCTACCTGATATAGATCTTGTGAACCATCATTCTTTGTATACCGTTCTATACGGCTTGCCCAAGTATGAACCCTATTATTGAAAGAACCTGGAAACAGCAACGCTAAGCTAACAAATAGGCTTACGCATATTGCTCCAATCCCCAATACTTTGAAAAGGTACTTTAGAGGGTATTTAGCCACAAAAACAAGTAGACATACCATAAAGAAAATCAGTGCTGCAGTGGAGAAGTTCGCAGGAAAAATTAAGCCAACAACAAGAAATACTGGAGCCCATAATTCCATAAATGAAGCTTTGAAGCTACCTATATGATCTTTTACTTTTACCAAATATTGAGCGACATACATTAAAAGGATAACCGCTGCTAGAGAGGAAGGCTGAAATTGAACTCCCATTAAACTAACCCACCTACTTGCATTTGCTCCCCCAATGGTAGTCCCTCTTGTTAGAGCATAAATCAACAATGCAACTACAATAGGTAAGCCAAAGACGCCAATACTTCGAAAATATTTATAATCTAATCGATGTACAGCCCATAGAAAAAAAACAAAACCTACCATTACATGCAAAAAATGCTTAAATAAATAGTAACTAGTATTATGCCCCGTTCCAACAGTATACACTAAGTTAGTACTAGCACTATATACAGGCATAAAGGAAAATAAAGCCAATAGTCCTACTAAGGCCCAAATGGTAAAATCCCCTTGCAAGTATTTCTTACTTGTACTAAAAATCTGCATCATCTTTTATCCTATTTACAAATTGTTTACCAATACTTTAAACTGATTACCTCTATCCTCATAGTTTTTGAATAAATCAAAACTTGCACAAGCAGGTGACAATAATACAGTATCACCTTGCTCTGCTAATTCTTGAGCGAAAACAATGGCTTCTTGCATACTATTGGCTTCTACCATTTCATCAACTACATTTATAAAAGTTTGCTTTAATTTTTCATTATCTAATCCTAAACAAATAATACTTTTTACTTTTTCTCTTACTAAAGGCATTAGTTCTAAGTAATCGTTTCCTTTATCTACACCTCCAACAATCCAAACCGTTGGATTCTTCATACTTTCCAGGGCAAAGAAAGTAGCATTTACATTAGTAGCTTTAGAATCATTTATATATTGTACTTGATCTACCTTAGCAACTTTTTCTAACCTATGCTCTACTCCTTGGAATTCAGAAAGACTTTCTCTAATTCTTTCTTTTCTAATACGCTTTAATTGAGCAATGGTAGTAGCTGCCATTGCATTCTTCACATTATGCGGCCCTTCAACTCCTAATTCTTTGATTGGCATTACAAATGTTTCTGTTTCCATAGCTACCACTATATTATCGTGATCCACATAAGCTCCCTCTGACAATTTCTGGGTCAAAGAAAATGGAATCGTCTTTGCCTTAATTTGATTGTTACTTAGCCATTTTTGGATTTCTTTATCATCGTAATCATAGATAAAATAGTCACTCTCTGTTTGATTCATAGTGATCCTAAACTTTGAATCAATATAGTTTTCATACTTATAATCATAACGATCCAAATGATCTGGACTAAGATTAGTTAAAACTGCAATATTAGGCCTATAATCAACTATACCATCCAATTGAAAACTACTCAGTTCTAATACATAGCATTTATCAGGATCCACTGCCACTTGTTGCGCATAACTAAAACCTATATTCCCAGCTAACCCAACATTTAAGCCACCATCTTTTAGCAGTTTATAGGTCAATAAACTAGTTGTTGTTTTACCATTACTTCCCGTAATTGCAATAGATAATTCTTTATTAAAGGAACTAGCAAATTCAATTTCTGAAATAATGGCTATACCTTTTGCTTTAATCTGAACTACAATAGGTGTTTTATCAGAGATCCCTGGGCTCTTTATCACTAAGTCGCTCGCTAATATCTTATCTAAACTATGGCCGTTTTCTTCCCATGAAATACCCTCTTTATCTAATACTTCTTTGTAACGTGAAGCTACAGCTCCAAAGTCACTTACAAAAACATCATAGCCCTTTGTTTTGGCTAAAATAGCTGAACCAACACCAGATTCTCCAGCTCCTAAAATGGCTAATTTCATAACTATCTAAGTTTTAAAGAAACTAAACAAAACACCCCTAATAGGATTGCAATAATCCAAAAACGGGTAACTATTTTACTCTCATGATATCCTTTCTTCTGAAAGTGGTGATGTAAAGGTGACATTAAAAATATACGCCTACCTTCTCCATATTTTTTCTTTGTATACTTAAAGTAAGAAACCTGTAATACTACAGAAAGGTTCTCTACTAAGAACACTCCACATAATACTGGTATCAATAATTCTTTTCTTACAGCAAATGCCATTACAGCAATAATTCCCCCAATAGTTAAACTTCCTGTATCGCCCATAAAAACTTGAGCAGGATAAGTATTATACCATAAAAACCCGATCAATGCCCCCATAAAGGCGGAAATAAATACAGTCATTTCACCCGAATTAGGTATATACATAATATCTAAATAAGTAGAAAAAATAACGTTACCTGATACAAAAGCAAAAATACCTAAGACAAAGGTGGATATGGCGGAAGTTCCTGCTGCTAACCCATCTATTCCATCGGTTAAATTCGCTCCATTAGAAACTGCCGTAATAATAAAAATAACGATTGGAATAAAAACAAGCCAAGTATACTTACTCGCTTCAGGCCCCATCCAACTAATTAACATACTGTAATCAAACTCATTATCTTTAAAAAAAGGTATAGTAGTAGCTGTCGATTTCACATCGTATTTACTAACAACAGTTTCAACTAATGCATCTTTACTAGGTGCCTCTCTTACGGTTACCTCAGGGCTAAAATACAGTACGCAGCCTACAATTAATCCCAAACCTACTTGACCCACTACTTTAAAACGACCTTTTAAACCCTCTTTATCTTTCTTAAATACTTTTATATAATCATCTAAAAATCCTATTGCACCCATCCATAAGGTGGTAAGTATTAAAAGCAAAACATAGATATTATCTAGTTTAGCTAATAATAGCACAGGAATTAACGTGGCTAAAATAATAATGACTCCTCCCATAGTTGGAGTTCCAGATTTTTCCTTTTGTCCTTCTAAACCTAATTCTCTTACTGTTTCTCCTACTTGCATACGATGTAAGAAATTAATTATTCTCTTTCCATATATAATAGAGAATAACAAAGACATAATAACGGCTAAGCCAGAACGAAATGTAATATACTGAAACACACCTGTTCCAGGGATATTAACAAATTGGTCTAAATACTGAAATAAATAATACAACATAATCTTTCTCTGCTATTTCTAATTTTCTAAAAATTCCGTTACTATCTCAAGATCATTAAAATCGGTTCTAACCCCCTTAACTTCTTGATACGTCTCATGCCCTTTACCTGCAATTAATATGATATCACCATCTTGAGCTTGTTGACAAGCTAATTTGATTGCTTGCTTTCTATCCTCCAAAGAAATTACTCTCATTGAATATTGCATAGGAACGCCACTCTCCATGTCCTTCAATATTTTACTAGACTCCTCAAATCTTGGATTATCTGAGGTTAAAATAACCCTATCACTTAATTCAGTTGCAATCTGGGCCATTATAGGACGCTTTGTAGCATCTCTATTACCACCACAACCTACTACAGTAATTAATTTATTATTTCCAGAACGAATAGAATTAATTGTCTCTAATACATTTTTCAATGCATCCGGAGTATGAGCATAATCTACTATAGCAGTAATGTTATTCTTAGAAATAAAATATTGAAATCTACCACTAACACTCTTTAGTTTGCTCAATTCAACAAGAACCTCTTCTTTTTGTTGTCTAAGATTGATAGCACAACCATAAACAGCCAATAGGTTAGAAGCGTTGAATTCTCCTATTAGTTGTACCCAAACCTCCTGTTGATTAACTTTCATCAACATTCCTGTGAACTGACTCTCTAGAACAACTCCCTTAAAATCAGCTATATTTTTTAAAGCAAAAGTGTATTTTTTTGCTTTGGTATTTTGCACCATAATGCTAGCATTCTTGTCATCACTATTAGTCAAGGCAAAAGCATTGGCATCTAAATGATCAAAAAAACTTTTTTTCGCATCTCTATAGTTAGCAAAAGTGCTGTGGTAATCTAAATGATCGTGACTTAGATTTGTAAAAACACCACCTTGAAATTTTAAATCCCATACTCTTTTTTGCACAATACCATGAGAGCTAACCTCCATAAAACAATATTCACATCCTTGCTCAACCATTTTATTTAAAAAATAATTAATAGTAAGACTATCTGGTGTGGTGTGACTAGCAGAATAAATCTCTTGTCCTATGACTATTTTTACAGTAGATAACAAACCAACCTTATAACCAAGGTTAGTAAATAATTGATATAACAAACTAGCAACAGTAGTTTTTCCGTTAGTACCTGTTATTCCTACTAATTTTAGTTTAGAAGAAGGATTATCGTAAAAATTGGCTGAAATTAATGCCAGAGTTTCGTTGGTATCTTCTACGCAAACATAAGTAACCCCAGGATGTAGCTGTGTAGGCAAATCTTCACAGATCACAGCCGTTGCGCCTTTTGCTATAGATTGCTCTATAAACTCATGTCCATCTATTTGAGTACCTTTTACTGCAACAAACAAAGTGTTTGCTTGTACCTGTCTAGAGTCCATAACAATAGACTCTATTGGTAGAGAAGTGGTACCTACTATAGATTTTATAGTAACTTTATATAATATGTCCTTTAATAACTTCACGATAATTCTAATATGACTTTCTTATTCTTTTCTATTTTATTTCCTTTTGGAATAGATTGCTTTTTAACCTTACCAATTCCTTTAACTTCCACCTCTAATCCCATATTCTCAAGTAGTGGTAAAGCATCCATAACATACATACCTCTAACATCAGGCATTATATCTTGATTGTCTTGCTCAACTAAAGTATCGTAATGCATATAATCATCCGCAATTAGACTTGGAATATCTCCAAAATCATCTACTTGTGTACTAACAGGAACATCCGTATAAATCTTTTGGGCAATTTTTTTAAATACTGGTCCAGAAACATCCGCCCCATAATAGCTTTTAGTACGATCTGGGCGATGAATAACTACAATACAAGAGTACTTAGGATCTTCCGCAGGAAAAAACCCTGCAAAGGAAGAAGAATAATACATATCTTTTCCTTTTCCTCCACCATAGTTAACCTGAGCTGTACCGGTCTTACCCGCCATGGTGAAGTTCTTAGAACTTACCTTTCTACCAGTTCCGCGAATAACGGCATTAACTAAAATATCTTGTACTTGCTTAATTACATCTAAAGAAGCAATCTGTGGATTTAAAACAACTGGCTCAAACTCTAAAACGGTCTGATCAAATTCTTTTACCTCAGATACAAATTGAGGCTTAACCATAACCCCATCATTTGCAATAGCATTATATAAAGTAAGTGTATGCATTGGCGTAACAGATAAACCGTAACCAAATGCCATCCAAGGCAGGGCTAATCCACTCCAACCCTTTTGACCAGGTTGCGGGATATAAGGTATCCCCTCTCCTTTTAATGGCAGTTTTAAAGGTTTATCCATCCAAAGACTTCCTAAGTAATTGGTAAACTCGGAAGGATTATCCTTGAATGCTTCATTAACAGCTTGAGTAATTACGGTATTGGAAGATACTTCTATCCCTCTTGCTAAGGAGATTTTTCCATATCCTCCCCATTTAGAGTCACGAACTCTAGCATTATAAAACTTAACTACCCCTCCATTTGTATCATAGATTCGGGCAGTATCACTTTTCTGCTTCTCCAATAAAGCCAATAAGGCTGCCACTTTAAAAGTGGAGCCTGGCTCGTGTTTCTCGGAAATGGCATAATTAATTGATTCAAAATAATTTCCTGAAGGAGTGCTTTTTCCTAAATTAGAAATAGCTCGGATAGCTCCCGTTTTAACCTCCATAACAATAACACAACCGTGATCTGCATTGAAATCCTCTAAGGCCTTAAGTAAAGCATGATGGGCAATATCCTGTATAAAAACATCAATAGTAGAAACAATATCTTTACCATCAATAGGTTCAACCTCGTTTTCATCATTTATCGGCTTCCATTGATCCTTACCTAGACTTTGCATTTTTCTTTTACCGTCCACCCCATTAAGATATTCAGAAAACGCCCCTTCAATACCAACCCTTCCAAAAGTATTATCCTCGTACTTTCTTTCGTAACCTATGGTACGTTGGGCAATTTTTCCAATTGGGTGTTGTCTTACTGTTTTTTGCAATGCAATAAAACCTCCTTTATAAGGACCTCGTTTAAGCATAGGAAAACTCTTCACTCTTACATATTGAGTGTAACTTAAATCTCTAGCAAGTAAAACGTAACGGCTATTATTAGCTCTACTCGTTCGCATAAGAGAATTATAATAACTCGCAGGTTTATTAAACATCTTGGACAAAGAATCTGCTAATGGCTTAACATTGCTTTCAAACTCCTCAATACTAGGAGCTACAGCATCAAATCGAATTTCAAAGACAGGAACAGAAGTGGCCAAAAGACTCCCGTCTGCAGAATAAATATTACCTTTATTTGCAGGGACTACATCCTCTTTAACCCTTTTTTCATTCCTAGCCTTTGCACGTAGTTCAACGCCTTCTACACTTTGAATATGTATCAAACGATAAACTATCCCTATAGCAAGTGCTACAACTAATAAGGATACTATATAAGGGTTTCTATAAATACTTTTATTACCTATGGCCATAATTTATTCCAAAAACCTGTTTCTTTCTCCTTTATATTAACATGAATCTTCACTGGTGGAACTTCCGAAGGCATAATACCCTGCTCCTCTAGAGTCTTTGTAATAGTCGACTCCATTTTAAGTTCCATCAATTCAGATCTAGTATCTACAAACTCTGCCCTAAGCATCTTCACATCGTGACTTAATTTAGCCACTTCAAAAACCTTAGATTCATAAGCTTGAGTATTCCATATAACTATCAAGCCCAATAAAATGATATATAAAATCATTGCCCAAACTTTAGCTGAATCCTCATTCACCAAAATTTTAGCTCTTATAATATCTGCTGGACTTAATATTGACTTTTTCATAATTTCTCAGCAATTCTCAATTTTGCAGATCTTGCTCTATTATTAACTTCAATTTCTTCATCTGTTGGGATAATTAATTTCCCTAATTGCTTCATCGGCACAGTAAATCTTCCAAAGAAATCTCTTTCTGGCTCTCCTTCGAAAAGACCATTTTTCATAAAGCGTTTTACTAGCCTATCTTCTAAAGAGTGGTAAGAGATAATACTCAATCTACCACCTGGTCGCAACACCTCTAAACTTTGCTCTAGCATTTCCCTTAAAACATCCATCTCTTGATTTACCTCTATTCGAATAGCTTGGTAAACTTGAGCTAAAATTTTCGCACTCTTATGAGCAGGCAAAAATCTGCTTAAAACGAATTTTAAATCATCTGTGTTTTGTATTGGCTTTTCAGCTCTAGTCTCGACAATTGTTGTAGCCATAGCATGAGCATTTTTTAATTCTCCATATAAGCTAAAAACACTTCTCAAGTCGGCTAACTCATATTCATTAACTACATTGTAGGCAGAAACTTCTCCCTTCTTGTTCATTCGCATATCCAGTTCTCCATCAAATCTGGTAGAGAAACCACGCTCAGCAACATCGAACTGATGAGAAGAAACTCCTAAATCTCCTAAAATTCCGTCTACTTCTTTGACACCATAAAAACGTAAATAACGCTTTAAATGACGAAAATTTTGATTGATTAAAGTAAACCTAGGATCATCAATTGTATTATCTAGAGCATCCTGATCTTGATCAAAAGCAAACAGCTTACCATTTTCATTCAAACGACTCAAAATTTCACGCGAATGCCCGCCACCACCAAAGGTAACATCTACATATATTCCATCGGGTTTAATATCTAAACCATCTACACTTTCTGTTAATAGTACAGGTCTGTGATATCCGTATTGCTCTTTATCCATCAAAACTTATATTACTCATTACTTCTTGGGCCAATTCTTGAAAATCTAAATCTTCATCCATAATATTTCTCTCGTAGCTTTGCTTATCCCAGATTTCTAAAATATCTACTTTAGAAGAAAAAACCACCTCCTTGGATAAACCCGCAAACTCAATCAAATCTTTACTAATCAAGAATCTTCCAGCCTCATCAAACTCTATATATTTCACACCAGCCATGAATCTTCTCAAAAACTGATCGTTCTTCTTATCAAAAGGATTAAGTTTATTTAACTTCTCCATCATCGCATTCCATTTAGCCATAGGCCAAAATTCCAAACAAGATTCAAAGACAGAACGTTTTAATACAAAACCATCTTGTATATCAGAAAGCTGCTTCTTCAAAGAAGAAGGCAATAAAATCCTGCCTTTGGCATCGATTTTACACTCATATGTCCCAATTAGAACCTTCACTTATCTGTTATACTTTAATGTTTTAGCAAATGTATCAATTTTTTTACCACTTTTACCCACTTTCTACCACTTTGTTAATAAGTTTTCGTGAACTTCCCATTTATAAAGGAATCCCATACTAATTATTTGATATCTAGCCTTTAATTAAAGTAACACTCATCCTTTTAAAGTGGATTTACAACCTATAAAACAACATTAAAACACTAATAAAAAGCTCTTTTCACAAGCAGATAAAGTACTCCCAAAAAACATAATTATTATTTTTATGGTTTTATTACAAACATTGTCCTGAAGAAAACCTTATATTTGTAGGAATTTAAAAATCGCATTTAAAAACTACATGGAGCGAACTTTAAAAGTAGATGGAAAATTCCGTTTTATAGAAATTGGACAAGGTACTCCAATCATAATTTTACACGGGTTAATGGGAGGGCTAAGCAATTTCGATGGTGTTGCCAACTACTTCCCAAAACATGGTTATAAAGTAGTTCTACCAGAACTGCCTTTATATACCAATAGTATATTGCAAACAAATGTGAAAGCATTTGCTAAATTCGTAAAGGACTTTATTGAACAACAAGACTACCAAGAAGTTATCCTTTTAGGAAACTCTCTGGGTGGACATATTGCATTATATTTTGCAAAAGTATATCCTTCTTTATTAAAAGCAATGATATTAACTGGGAGTTCAGGTTTATACGAAAGTGCAATGGGAGATAGTTACCCTAAACGTGGAGACTATGCCTATATTCAGAAAAAAGCGGAAGATGTTTTTTACGATCCAAAAATTGCTACTAAAGAATTAGTAGACGAAGTTTTTCAAACTGTAAACGATCGAATTAAATTAATCAAAACATTAACTATTGCTAAAAGTGCTATTAGACATAATATGTCTAAAGATTTGCCAAACATTAATGTGCCTACTTGTTTGATTTGGGGGAAAAACGACAAAGTAACTCCTCCTGAAGTAGCTGTTGAGTTTGATGAGCTTTTACCAGATTCGGATTTATTTTGGATTGATAAATGTGGACATGCCGCTATGATGGAACGTCCTGATGAGTTTAATGAAATTTTAAGCCATTGGTTAAAAGAAAGAAATATATAACGTCATGAAAATAAATACAGCTGAATTTGTAATTAGTAATTCCGAAGTAAGTAAATGCCCTAATGAGCCTTTACCAGAATACGCATTTATTGGAAGATCTAATGTAGGAAAGTCTTCGTTGATCAATATGCTAACTAATCAAAAGTATTTAGCTAAAACATCTTCAAGACCAGGAAAAACACAATTAATAAATCACTTTAAAATCAATTCAAATTGGTTTTTAGTAGATTTACCAGGATATGGATACGCTAAAGTTAGTAAAAAAACTAAAGCAACCTTTCAACAATTTATTACCGATTATTTCGAATTAAGGCCTCAACTTGTTTGCGCCTTTGTTTTAATAGACATTCGTCATGAAGCTCAAAAAGTAGATTTAGAGTTTATGCAATACTTAGGAGAGAATGAAATTCCTTTTTGTATTATATTCACAAAAGCAGATAAAGTTGGGAAACAAAAAGTACATTCTTTAGTTGCTGATTATAGAAAGAAAATGCTTGCTGATAATTGGGAAGAAATGCCAAAGCACTTTGTTACCTCATCCACTGACAAAATAGGTCGTGACGAAGTATTAGAATATATCGATGAAATCAATAAAGAAATTTTTAAAAATCAAGGCTAGTCCTTTTTTTAAAAAAAAAGTATATAAAATAAAAAGAGTTTTGAACAAGTTCAAAACTCTTTTTATTTTATATAGATAAGCAACATTAGATATAGTAATCATTCACTGTGAATATTCCTGCACGAATCGCATACCTACTGGCATCGTAGACATTATTTACTTCTAATTTCTTAAAAATATTTTTACGATGGGTTACTACAGTATGTATACTAATACTTCTGTCTTGAGCAATTTCTTTATTAGTTTTACCTGCTGCTATTTCACGTAAAACTTCTCTCTCTACTTGAGTGAGTACCTCTTCGACTTTAAAAAAGGCATTCTCTTGCTCTTTTAAAATGTCACACACTTGATCAGATAAATAAGTTCTACCATGTAGGAATTCACCAAGGCCTTTACAGAGTACTTCTAAAGAATCATCTTTTAAAAGAATAGACAAATCTGGCCAATTCACCTGCATCAATCTTTTTAACCAACCTCCTGATATGTTATCAAAAATAAACAACCAATTACAATGTACATACTCTTGTTTTAAAAACAATAAATGTTCCTTTTGCGACTCCATTTGATAACTCTGTCCATCTATTATAATGCTACTGTTTTTATATTTATTTAAAAACAACTTTAATTCCTGCATACTGGTTACATCATGGCATTTAATGGGCTTTCTACAACACTCTTCCAATAGTTTTATAATTGCATACTTACTAAAGTCTTGGTGCTCAACTATTGCTATATGATGCATAATTTCAATTTTAATAACAAAGATATAATTATTTATTTTTTAAAATATCTTAACCTATATAAAATAAAATAGCCAGAGATCAATTTCTCTGGCTATTTTTACTTCTTTATTTTTTTGCTTGAGGGAATAAATTTTTATTCTCTAATTCTTCAATCTCTGGAATGCGGTACAAATAATAGTCGCTATTAGGTGTAAAGCTAGATTTATCAGGGAAATTTAAAATTCTATGCCCCTGAGGTAAAAGACCTACAGTTACCTCAGTTATTTGGCCATCACTATTCATTACTTTATAAGTATAAGGAATAAGGTCTGTTTGAGGGAAATCTTTTCTAACTACACTTTGTTGATTTCTAATAATATCAACTAAAGCAAATCCTTCTCCAAATAATTCTTTTCTTCTCTCAATCCATATTTGCTCTAGTAAATCTTTACCAGATAACTGGGAGATTTCCTTAGCTCCTCTTGCACGCTTTAAAGCATTTAAAGATTCAAGTGCTTGAGCATTATTTTGCAAATGAGCGTTCGCTTCTGCATTGATTAAATAAATCTCAGAATTACGCATTAGAACAATATCCGCTACTTGAGCACCTTTAAATTTAAATTTGGCATATCTAAAGTAAGCTGTGGTACCATTTTCTGGCTTAAGTATACTTGGATCAGGAGCCCAATACATCATTGACTTACGATAATCGTCTTGATCAAACAAATCAGCGAAATAAGGATCAGCATTAAAGCTAAAGTAATAACTCTGCTGACTTGTTACATCTAAGTAATTAAACTGATAAGAAGCCCCATTTTGTTCAGCTGTCTGTGGATGACCCCAAATCCATTCTGGATTACTTACATCACTAAATCCACTTTTATACTGGGCTTCGTTCATTAAAATACTAGTAGCTTGCTCGTTTAATAACTCCTGAGAGTACTCCACTGCTTTATCCCAATTTTGGGCATATAAATTAGCACGAGATAAAAGTCCTAATACAACAGAACGATCGAATTTATATTTTGAATCACGTACATAATCACTTGGTATAAGTTCTAAAGCTTGCTCTAAATCACTTAAAGCTTGATTATAAACTTGTATAACCGAAGAAGCAGGCTGACCTTCTGTATCTGGCCCAGTTGGCTCTGTATAGATCGGAGCAATTAATTTGTGCGGATCGAAATCTACTGCAAAACCATAACTAGAGGCTAAATGCAAATACAAAAATCCTCTAAAGGCATATGCCTGTCCTATAATACGTTGTTTATAATTTACATCTCCCTCACTTTGTGGAACATTAGCGATAACTTCATTGACACTATTAATAGTACGATAGGTTAAATTCCAACTAAAAGTATTAGTTCCGCCTTTTGAGTATAAAGTATTAAAGGCATATTGTCCTGTAAAACCATATTTTAGATTAACAACTACATCACTACCCATTGCATCACTAGTTCTTAAAAAAGCACCATAACCAGGATTAGCATATGTACTAAAGGATTCCATTAAATTTCCCCATGTACCGACTAGAACTTTTTCTCCACCACTTGCTGTTTTATAAACGTCTTTACTTGAAACTGCATTGGTAGGTGAAGTCTCTAAATCACATCCGGTTAATGTAGTAGATACAACAATAACTGCTGCTATATATTTTAATAATTTATTTTTCATCTTTTTTGACTCTTAAAATTTCACGTTAACACCTACAGAGATTGTTCTCATTGCAGGATATCTATAATAAGTCACACCATCAAAAGTTTGCTCAGGATCCAATCCTTGCTCCTTTGTCAAAGTGAATAGGTTCTCTGCTTGCATAAAAACAGATGCCGAATTAATCTTAGCTTTACTTAGCAAACTCTTTGGTAAGTCATAAGAGAAAGTAAGATTCTTTAACTTTAAGAAAGTTCTATCCACTAAGAATCGGTCAGATTCCTGCGTCCAATTACTCTTAGGATTACTTGTTAACCTAGCAACATCTGCATCAGGATTTTCAGGTGTCCAACGATCCATCATGTCAATACTCCAAGTATTTCCAGCAGCACTTTGTCTGTATAAAGAAAGTTTATCTCTATTGTATATTTTACCTCCAATCACGTAAACAAAGTTGGCAGATAATTGAAAAGATTTATAATGCAAATTAGTAAAGAATCCACCAGAAACATCTGGTAAAGCACTTCCTTTATATACTCTATCTTTTACTTTTAACTGGCTATAATCCTCTGTAATTGTTTTACTACCATCGCTATTTTGTATATACCATTGTGCATTTCCGTTTAAAGGATTAACACCAGCCCATTCCATTAAGTAAAAGTCATAAATAGACCCACCTTTTGTCCAAAGCTTATTCCCCTTCCACATCTCATCACTTGGTAAAGAAGTAATTTTGTTTTTATATGCAGTTAAATTTAAACCTACGTGAAGTTTCCAGTCCTCAGTACGGATTGGGTAACCATCTAAAGAAAATTCCCAACCATAGTTTTTAATTCCTCCAATATTTACATCTGTAGAAGTGTATCCCATAGAAGGAGCTAAATTTCTAGCAAATAATAAATCTTTACTTTGTCTTTCAAAATACTCCACAGAACCATTTAAACGATAGTCAAACATGGCAAAATCAATCCCAATGTTTAAGTTTAAGTTAGTTTCCCAAGATAAATTAGGTGTTGGTAGCCTTGAAGGAATTAAACCAGACTCTCCTAAGTTATTTTGAATAGCATAAAGTCCTTGATAAGCATATAAACCAATATTATCATTTCCTTGCCCTCCATAACTTGCTTTAAAAAGTAAGTTATTTAAGAATGTATCCTTAGCAGCGCTTAGGAATTGTTCTTCATCTAATCTCCAAGAAGCTCCTACAGACCAGAAAGATCCCCAACGGTTACCTTTTTCAAAACGAGATGAACCATCAGCACGATAAGAAGCAGATAAGAAATACTTCCCATCATAAGAGTATTGTGCATTTCCAAAGAAACTCAACATTCTATAAGCATCTGCCTTACCATAAAAGCTAACTAAACGAGAAGCAGCATCTGGTTCTTCAAATCCCATAGCGATAATTTGTTCACGAACCCCTCCGAAGAAATTCGAATCGCGATGAAAATATTCCTGACCAGCCATTAAAGCTAAAGTAGAGTTGTCATTTAAATCTAGGTTATAATTTAAAACATTATTATATGTTAAGCTCACAGTACGATTATTCTCTCTTAATACACTTCCTCCATATTCTTGTGAAGGCCCTAAATCAGGGTTAACTACATTATGAGTATTTGTACTATTGTAATCCACATTCAAAGATGTTCTAAACTTTAAGTTGTCTCTTAAAAGAATTTGAGCATAGGTACGAAATGTTGCTACATCACGCATATATTGATTCTTGTCATGTGGTAAAGAAGCTACTAAATTGTACTTCGCATAAGAACTAGTACGGTAAGCTCCAAAATCAAACATACGTTGACCTGTAGAAGGGTCAATTAGGTATTCTCCCGTAGTTAAGTTACGTTGGTAAATAGGATAAAAACCTGGTAAACTTCTAGCAGTTAGAATAACGTTACTTAAAGTACTATCATCTTGTTTTGGGTAATCTTGAATAGAGTGAGATGCAGAAACGTTCACCCCTACTTCTAACCAATCTTTAGCATCTATAACAATATTAGATCTCAAATTAAATCTTTTAAAGCCAGACTCTAAAACATATCCTTGATCATTTAAAAAACCACCAGACACATAATATCTCGAATTCTTTCCACCACCACTAATACGTAGATTAAGGTCAGTATAAGAAGCATTCTGTGTTAAAGCGTCTTCCCAGTTTGCATTCCAAAGTGGATTCAATCCTGATTTTAATTTACCATCTAGACCAACTGGACTAGGGTTGTCTAACCCATAAGGATTTATTCCTATTGCACCAATTAAGTTTCGAGTAGCATATTCATTTGCTTCAAGCATAGAGCCTGAATTACTATCTAATCTTCCATTACGTAGAGCCTCCCATTGAAGTTCCATATATTGATTTGTACTCACTTGGGTATAATCTTTACGTGCACGATCTGAAAAACCTTGTTTAAAAGTAACATCTATCACAGCATCCGTATTCCTTAACCCCTGCTTGGTAGTAATCATAATTACCCCGTTTGCAGCACGAGAACCGTATAAAGTTGCAGCAGTAGCGTCTTTTAAAACAGAGATAGATTCAATATCTGATGCAGATATAGCAGATAAACCACCTTCATAAGGCACACCATCCACTACAAATAAAGGATCACTAGCTGCATTAATTGAACCAATTCCGCGAATACGAATAGTTGCCTCAGAGCCTGGTTGTCCACTAGAGGAGAAACTTTGAAGACCTGCAACACTTCCCTCTAAAGCCTTAGAAACATTACTTACTTGGGCTTTTTCAATATTTGCTCCAGATACAACTCCAACCGATCCTGTATAGGTTTTACGATTAGCCGTCCCATAAGGCACTTGAATTACAACTTCTTCTAAAGTTTGTAAATCCTCTTTTAGATGAACTTCTAAAACTTGTTTTGTCCCTACAGTAATTCTCTGATCTAGATAACCTATGTAAGAGAATAATAAAACGCTACTATCCTCTACTGATATAGAGAATTTACCGTCAAAATCAGTCATGGCCCCGTGATCGGTACCTACCAATAAAACACTTACCCCTGGTAGTGCTCCAGTGTCATCATAGACAACACCTGTTATGGTTCTGCTTTGTGCCAAAACAGTCGTGGCACTAAAGACTGTTAATAAAAAAAGTAGAAATTTTTGCATAAATACAATTGCGCACCAAAACACTTAGGTGCTTGATAAAGATTAATAATTAGGTTAATAAATTGGGTTAGAAATTTCTAATAAAACAATCCTTGAGAGACAAGGATTAAAAGGGTAGGCTAAATCATTACATACAACAGCACATACAGCCACAAGAAAGAGTCATGTTTGCTGTAAAACCATAGAAAAACACTAATGCTGTTGATTTAAACATAATAATAAATTTTATCGAGTATAATATAATGATACTAGTAATGTAGAAATAGGATAGCCTAAACAATAACAATAATTCAAAATAAAAAACGGCTATCCATTCCTACATATAAAGCAAATATACAATCATATATCATAATATGATATACCGCATACATGGTATATTTCTATAAAATAAAAAAAGCTACTAATCCATGGATTAGTAGCTTTTTTATACTTTATAACTAGAAAAAAGAGATTATATAAACTATTTCACCTGTAAAATAAAATAATTTTTCTTTCCTTTTTGTAATAAAACAAATTCATTGTTAATTAAATCAGTGGTATTTATTACATATTCCTCTGTAACTTTCTGTCTATTAACTGAAATAGAATTTGCAACTAGAGAACGTCTAGCTTCACCATTAGATGGTAAAAAAGAACTTTTTTCCACTAAAGCTTCAACAATACCAAGACCATTTTCAATATCTTCTCTTTGAACTATAGCTTGAGGAACACCTTCAAAAATTTCTAAGAAAGTTTTTCCATCTAATTGCTGTAAGTCTTCTTTTGAAGAGTTACCAAATAAGATACCTGATGCCTTCACAGCATTATCAAGTTGTTCTTGACCATGAACCATGATAGTGATTTCATTAGCTAAACGCTTCTGTAAAACACGTAAATGAGGTGCTTGTTCATGTTCTTTAATTAAAGCTTCGATTTCTTCCTTAGAGATGAAAGTAAATATTTTGATAAATCTTTCTGCATCTTGATCCGAAACGTTTACCCAATATTGGTAAAATTTATAAGGTGAAGTATATTCTGCAGAAAGCCAAATATTCCCTCCCTCTGTTTTTCCAAATTTAGTACCATCCGCTTTAGTAATCAAAGGACAAGTTAAAGCATAAGCTTTCCCTGAAGCAATTCTACGAACTAATTCTGTACCTGTAGTAATATTACCCCACTGATCAGATCCTCCCATTTGAAGAGTTAATCCTTCTTTTTCATAAAGATGTAAAAAGTCATATCCTTGAAGTAATTGATAACAAAATTCAGTAAAAGACATACCATCTTGGAATTCTCCATTTAAGCGTTTTTTCACAGAATCTTTTGCCATCATGTAGTTCACTGTAATATGCTTACCTACTGTACGGATAAACTCCAAAAAAGAAAAGTCTTTCATCCAATCATAGTTATTCACTAAAACCGCAGCATTTTCTTCCCCTGAATTAAAATCTAAAAAACGGCTTAATTGATTTTTGATTGCTTGTTGATTATGAGCAAGAGTCTTTTCATCTAATAAGTTTCTCTCGTTTGACTTTCCTGAAGGATCTCCAACCATACCAGTAGCACCTCCAATTAAAGCATAAGGTTTATGTCCTGCTAATTGAAAGTGTTTTAAAAGCATTACGCTTACTAAATGTCCAATATGCAATGAATCCGCTGTTGGGTCAATACCCACATACGCCATACGCATCTGCTCCAACAAATGTTCTTCAGTGCCTGGCATAACATCGTGGAGCATTCCTCTCCAAGTCACTTCTTCAATAAAATTTTTCATTTAAATAAATTTTAGCAAATATAGTGCAAAAGGTAAGCTTTTGAAATAAATTTACCTTTGGTTTACCAAAAACCATCCAAAAAAGTATTTGAAAAAAGATTAAGTGAAAAATAAATGGAAATTCCCTGTATTTTGTATGACTTTGTCTTACTTTGTACTAAGTAACTTTTTTATACCACACTTATGATCCTACTAACTGGTGCTACTGGTTTACTTGGAGCACATTTAGCCCTACAATTATTAGAACAAGGCAACGAAATTCGTGCTATTTATCGTAGTCCCAAAAGTCTAGAGAAAGCAAAATCCCTTTTTCACTACAAAAACAAATTGGACTTATGGGATAAGATTCACTGGGTTGAAGCAGATTTAACAGATATCATTGCTTTGGAGCATGCCTTTGAAGGCGTAAAACAAGTTTTTCACTGTGCGGCTTTAGTGTCTTTTGACCCTAAAGATCAAGAAAAGATGAGACAGATTAATATTCAAGGAACAGCTAATCTAATCAATTTAGCTATTGACTTTAAAATAGATAAGTTCTGTCATGTAAGCTCTATTGCAGCCCTTGGACAACCTATTGAATCCTGTATAGCTATCGATGAAAAGACACCTTGGAATCCAGAAACTAATAAAAGCTATTACTCTATTTCCAAATATGGTGCAGAAATGGAAGTTTGGAGAGGATCACAAGAGAATTTAAAAGTTATTATTGTTAATCCAGGGATTATTTTTGCGGATGGCTTCCAATGGGGTCCATGTGCAGATATGATTCAGAAAATAAAAAAGGGAGTACCTTTTTACACAAAAGGAAGTACTGGAATTGTTTATGTACAAGACGTGGTAGATAGCATGATTCAACTAATGCAAAGCCCTATTTACAACCAACGTTATACTTTAGTTTCTAATACTATTTCTTATAAAGACCTACTGAACTACATCAGTATGCAGCTCGGTAATAAAAAAATAGCAAAAATCAAGGCAGGTAAGTTTCTTAGTACTATAGCCTATAGCTTAGATGCTGCATTTTGCGCTGTGACTAAATCAAAAAGATCTTTCACTAGAGATATGGCAAGGTCAGCAAATTCAATTAGTATTTACAATACTGACAAGATAGAAAAGTTCCTACATAGAAAATTAACGGATTACACCCAATATTTACCCTTAGTAGTAGATTACTTCAAAAACAAATAGTTAGTTTACCATTCACATGCTACAGAAATAACATATAAAATTAAAGGCTCCGTTTTAAAACGGGGCCTTTAATTTTATATAATAGAGATACTGTCTATTGCTTAGTTATTATTTACGAGGTTTCTCAATTGAATCAAGTACAGGTGCAGTATCCAATTGGGTTTGCTGATTTAAACTTAGATTATATAGAGAATCAACAATTGCCTTTTGTTTTTCAATACGCTTTAAAACATTACTTTGCATTTGCTTATAAGTTCCATCATGTAGTCCAATATAGTAACGATTACTTTGGGTAAAAGTAAGACTATCTAGTCCATGCCTTTTCAAAACAGATTGTAAATCCAAACGATCATTTGAATCTTTACTATAACTATTGAGCCCCTTTACGGAGTAAAACAAAGAAATATCATATAATATTTCTTCGAACTTATTTTTTTCAATAAGATTCTCTGGTTTTTTAGCTGCTTGCTTACAGCCCACAAAAACCATTACCAATAAAAATAAAACAACTCTCTTCATTCTTATGCATTTTTAGCGCTTAAACAATAATCTTTGTCCCTTCACATGGTTTAAAACTTTGCCTTTGTCATATACTAAATTTCCATTTACAAAAGTTTTACTAACTGCACTAGTAAACTCTTGTCCTTCAAAAGGAGACCATCCACATTTAGATAATACATTGGATCTATTCACTGTCCAGTTATTCTCTGGATCAATAATCACAATATCCGCATGATAGCCCTTTTTAATAAATCCTCTATTTTCAATTTGAAAAATAATTGCTGGATTATGAGCTGTTTTCTCCACTAATTTCTCTAAAGAAATCTTTCCTCCTTTATAACACTCAAACAAAGCAGTTAGAGCATGCTGAACCAAAGGTCCACCTGAGGGAGCCTCTAAATAAGGTTTACTCTTTTCCTCTAAGGTATGGGGAGCATGATCTGTTGCTATCACATCAATTTTATCTTCTAAAAGTGCTTTCCATAAACCTTCTTTGTCCTTTTGGGTTTTTACTGCAGGATTCCATTTAATAAAATTCCCCTTTTCTTTATAATCTTCCGAAGTAAACCATAAATGGTGTACACAGACTTCCGCTGTAATCCTCTTATCTTTTAATGGAATCGTATTATCGAAAAGTTCAGTTTCTTTAGCTGTTGATACGTGAAAAACGTGTAATCTAGCGCCTGTCTTCTTAGCTAACTTAATTGCTGTAGAAGAGGATAAATAACAAGCTTCTTCACTTCGAATAATAGGATGACATTCCACTGGGATATCTTGCCCATATTCTTTAAGATGCTTTTCTAAATTAGCTTTAATAGTAGCTTCATCTTCTGCATGTACAGCAATAAGCATAGATGTACTAGAGAAAATCTTTTCTAACACCTCTTGATTGTCCACTAACATATTACCAGTTGAAGATCCTAAAAACAATTTTATACCCGCAACATTTCGAGGATTCGTTTTTAACACTTCTTCTAAGTTATCATTAGTACCACCCATCATAAAAGAATAGTTGGCAACACTACTTTGGGCAGCTATCTGGTATTTTTGCTCCAAAAGCTCCTGCGTAACTGCATTGGGCACTGTGTTAGGTTGTTCAATAAAGGAAGTAATTCCACCAGCAACTGCAGCTTGAGATTCAGATGCAATATCTCCTTTATGGGTTAAACCTGGTTCTCTAAAGTGAACTTGATCATCGATCATACCAGGCAAAACAAATTTACCTTTTGCATCGATAATTTCTACAGGAAAATCCACTTCTAATTCCTTAGAAATTTCTTGAATAATTCCATCCTTTATTAGAATATCAGCTTCGAAAATAATGCCTTCATTGACAATCTTTCCGTTTTTAATTAGGTAATTAACCATTATAATGTGTTTAGTAGTTTTCGAATACGTAAATTAACAACTCCAAAAATAGCCTCTTTTATTATCCCTTTAGACATTTTAGAGCTTCCTCTTGTCCTATCTGTAAATATAATTGGCACTTCAGTAATAGGATATTTCTTTACAAAGACCCTGTATTTCATTTCAATTTGAAAAGCATAACCTACAAAGCGTATTTTTTCCAAATCAATATTCTCTAAAACCTCCCTAGGATAGCAAACAAAACCAGCTGTAGTATCTCTAACCTTCATCCCAGTAATCCATCTCACATACATAGAGGCTCCATAAGACAGTAGAACTCTACTCAAAGGCCAGTTCACAACATTAACACCTGTAACATAACGAGAGCCTATAGCAATGCCATTTGTTTTTCTACATGCCTCAAATAATTTAGGTAAATCTTTTGGGTTATGCGAAAAATCAGCATCCATCTCACACACAAAATCATAACCTCTATCTAAAGCCCATTTAAATCCGTGAACATAAGCTGTTCCTAAACCAGATTTCTCTTGTCTAACTTCTAAAAATAATTGGCCTTTGTACTTTTCTTGAAGCTTTTCTACCACTTGAGCAGTACCATCAGGAGAATTGTCATCCACAATTAGAATGTCGAATTTCTGCGGCAAGCTAAACACAGCTTCAATAATCAGAGAGATATTATCTACTTCATTAAAGGTTGGAATAATGACTAATCCTAAGTGCATCTTTGTTGAATTTGTTTACAAAAGTAACCTTTTTGGATAAAGTTATAACTTAAATAATAGACAAACTCATTACATCGCAAAAAATTCTTAATTTTGTACTCGTTATGGAGAATTTAATTTTAATAGAACGTATTACATATAATAAAGATTGGGCGACACTGCTCTTCTTTATTGGATTCTCCATTATAGCTATTAATAAAAATGTTTTTGGAATACGCTTTGCAGAATTTACCCGTTTAGTTATTTCCGATAAGTATTTAAAAATCTATAAAGACAATACAAATATTAGAAACAGTTTTACACTATCTTTTATTTTTATACAATTTATAGCCCTAGCTTTCTTCATTCAAATTTGCTTACAAAGCTATGGTGTGATCCAAGGCTTAGACCTTATTTCATTTATTCAAATCTTGAATTTCCTTGCTTTCTTTGTAATAGGAAAATACCTCCTAGAAAAAATAATAGCAAACTCTTTTGAAATTGAAGAATTTGCCGATGCCCTTAATTTACAAAAAGCCACATATAGGAATTATTTCGGTGTAGTTCTACTTTGTATCGACATCCTATTATTTTACAACAATATAACCAATAAATTACTACTAAACACCTTGCTAGGCATTATAGTGATTACCAATATATTACTATATATAATTTTTATAAAAACATACCAAAAAATAATATTAAATAAGTTGTTCTATTTTATTTTGTATCTTTGCACCCTTGAAATAGCTCCCTATTTTTTGCTGTATTTTTGGTTTAAAAATTTTCGAGCATAAATAAGATACATAACTATGAAAGTGAAAACAATTTTGGTTTCTCAACCAGCCCCTAAAGTGGAGAATTCTCCTTATTTTGAGCTTGAGCAAAAGTACAAAGTAAAGATCGACTTTAGACCTTTTATACATGTTGAAGGTGTTGAAGCCAAGGAAGTCAGACATCAAAAAATTGATTTAAATAATTATACAGCCATAATTCTAACCAGTAAAAACTCTGTAGATCACTTCTTTAGAGTTGCTGATGAAATGAGATACAAAGTACCTGAGTCACTTAAGTATTTCTGTCAATCAGAAGCTGTAGCATATTACTTACAGAAATATGTTGTATATAGAAAAAGAAAAATTTATGTAGGTCAGAAAGACTTCGTTGATTTAGCTCCTTTAATTAAGAAGTATAAAGATGAAAAATTTCTTTTACCAGCTTCTGACCAATTGAATCACGATGTACCAGCTACATTAAACGAATTAAAGGTTAACTGGACTCCAGGTACATTCTACCGTACAGTAATGAGCGACTTATCCGATTTAGCAGACGTGAAATATGATGTATTAGCCTTCTTTAGCCCAACAGGTATCAAGTCTTTATTTAAGAACTTCCCTGATTTTAGCCAAGATAATACACGAATTGCTGTATTTGGTACTACAACGCAAAAAGAAGCCTTAGATCACGACTTACGTGTTGATATTATGGCGCCAGCTCCTGGAACACCATCTATGACTATGGCATTAGAAAAGTATATTCAAACAGTGAATAAATAACAATAAAAAAACCTTCTTAAAAGAAGGTTTTTTTTTGACCATATATAAAAAAAGCTCTTCTAAAAATAGAAGAGCTTTTTTTAATTTATTAATTATAGGTAATTCTTATAATTTTGGTCCAGCTTGTACTAAAGCTTTTCCTTCTTCATTATTAGAATATAATTTGAAGTTTTCGATGAAAAGTTCAGCTAAATCTTTAGCCTTCTCTTCCCACTGCGTAACATCTTCATAAGTATTACGAGGATCTAAGATATCCGTATTAACTCCTTCTAAAGCTGTAGGTACTTCTAAATTATAAATCGGAATAATAGTTGTTTCTGCATTTTCAATTGAACCATCTAAGATTCTATCGATAATTGCACGAGTATCTTTAATAGAAATACGCTTACCAGTACCATTCCATCCAGTATTAACCATATAAGCAGTAGCATTATTTTGCTCCATTTTCTTAACTAATTCTTCTCCATATTTAGTTGGGTGAAGAGATAAGAAAGCTTTTCCGAAACAAGCAGAGAAAGTTGGCTCAGGCTTAGTTACACCACGCTCTGTTCCAGCTAACTTAGCAGTAAATCCAGATAAGAAATAATACTTAGTTTGTTCAGGGGTTAATATAGAAACTGGAGGCATTACACCAAAAGCATCTGCAGTTAAGAAAATAACTTTAGAAGCTGGTCCAGCTTTCGATACAGGTTTTACGATATTTTCAATATGATCGATAGGGTAAGAAACACGTGTATTCTGAGTTACAGAACCATCGTTAAAATCGATTTTCCCATCTGCATCTACTGTTACGTTTTCTAAAAGAGCATCACGACGGATAGCTCCGTAGATATCTGGCTCATTTTCCTGAGAAAGATTAATAGTTTTAGCATAACAACCTCCTTCAAAGTTGAATACACCCTCATCATCCCATCCATGCTCATCATCTCCAATTAACTCACGTTTTGGATCTGTAGATAAAGTAGTTTTTCCAGTTCCTGAAAGTCCGAAGAAAACAGCAACATCTCCATCTTTACCTTTATTAGCAGAACAGTGCATAGAAGCAATACCTTCTAGTGGTAAATAATAGTTCATCATTGCGAATAAACCTTTTTTCATTTCTCCACCGTACCAAGTACCACCAATAATTTGCATTTTTTCTGTCAAATTAAAAGCAACGTAAACCTCTGAGTTTAAACCGTAGTCTTTATATTGTTTAAATGTGCTTTTAGAAGCATTCATTACCACAAAATCAGGCTCTCCAAAATTGGCTAATTCCTCTTTTGTTGGACGAATAAACATGTTAGTAACAAAGTGTGCTTGCCAAGCTACTTCCATGATAAAACGAACCTTCAAACGCGTATTTTCGTTAGCTCCACAAAAAGCGTCTACTACGAAAAGTCTTTTTCCAGATAACTCCTCAACTGTATTCTCTTTTAGAGCATCCCAAGTTTTGTTGTCAATTGGCTTATTGTCGTTTGGAGATTCAGTGGAATTCCACCAAATAGTATTTTCAGTAACTTCATCTTTAACGATGTATTTGTCCTTAGGAGAACGTCCAGTGAATTCACCTGTCATCACGTTTACAGCTCCTAATTCAGTTACTACTCCTTTGTCATTTCCTGAAAGAGCAGGATTTGTCTCTTCCTTAAATAAAACGTCGTAAGATGGATTATAGATAACTTCTACAACATCTTTAATACCATATTTATCAAGTGAAATTGATTCTGAAATATCCATTTTCATTATTTATGTTGTGTATTAATTCTTATGCAAACTTAGAAATAAATTTAAAATATAAATAGACAAAACCCTATTTAATAATTTTTTTAGCCTTAAATGCTTGAAATGCAACTACTAACCATGCAGAAATAAGAAATACTCCTCCAATAGGGGTAATTGGCCCAATAAAAGATAACTTTATATCAATCAAGTCTTTAAACGTCAAAAGATAAATAGAACCGCTAAAAAATAAAACCCCTATAATCACCAAAATAGCTACATTTTTTATAACTCTATCTGAAAATAAGCCAATTAGTCCACATAGACCTACTACTAGTAAAAAAAGAGCATGGTAAATTTGGTATCTAACCCCAATTTCAAAAGTAGCTACTTGTGAATCTAAAACAATATTTTTTAAGCCATGTGCTCCAAATGCTCCTAAAATGATGCCTATTGCACCTATCAAAGCAGCAGTACCTATAACATTTTTTGCCATTAAATTTTCTTTCAAAGATACTAATTAATAAATGATTAAGTAATTTCTTTCCCTTATAATATTTAAATTATCCTTAGTTTTTCTTATATTTAATACCATGTAAATAATAAATTATGGCAAAGCATATTCTATTAATAGGAGGAGGTAGATCTACCAACTACCTCATACAATATCTACTTGATAATGCTCCTAAATATGATTATATCCTAGATATAGCTGATTATACCTGGAGTCCACACTTAAAAACTCTACAGGATAGCACTAATTTATGTTTACATACCTTAGATATAAACACACCAAAGCAAATAGACCTTTTAATTCGACAATGTGATATTGTTTTATCCATGGTACCTGTACATGCACAATATACGATTGCTTTAAAATGTCTAGAATATAACAAAAATCTAGTTACTGCTTCTTATGTAAGTGAACAAATGCAACAATTAGATCAGAAGGTTAAACAAAGAGGATTGCTATTTCTTAATGAAATAGGACTAGATCCAGGTATCGACCACCTAAGTACAATGCACCTTTTGGATCAACTTAAACAAAAAAAGGCCAAAGTACTTTCTTATAAATCCCACTGTGGAGGTTTACTTAGTGAAAACAATTGTGATAATCTATGGAATTACAAATTCACCTGGAATCCAACCAACGTAGTATTAGCAGGTTCTGGTGGACCAGCTAAATTTTTATGGAATAATAAATTACAATACATACCTTATACTAATTTATTTAAAAGAGCTGAGTCCCTTTTAAATAACCCACTTGGAGACTTTGAAGTTTATTTTAATAGAGATTCCTGTAAATACCAAAAAATATATGGGTTAGATAATATACAAACTATGCAACGCACTACTATCAGGAGGCCTGGCTTTTGTAAGGCCTGGAGCGTACTAGTAGACCTTGGATTAACAGATAACACTTACTATATTGAAAACACTGAGCTATTTAGCAATCTAGATTTTATTTCTCTTTTTGTACCTAGTTTAGAATCAAAGGACTTTAAGACTGCTATAGAAGAATCTATACTTTATACCCTTGACCAGCAAACATGGTTAAAGATTTTAGAGTTAGATCTGTTTAACGCCAACAATAAACTAGCTCTTAAAAGAGCAACACCTGCTCAACTAATGGAGCAAATCTTATTGAAAAAATGGACTTTGAGCTCACATGAAAAAGACATGGTCCTTATGCACCATCAAATAGAATATAAACAAGACCACAAGTATTATCAATTAGATTCTACCATGCATTGTATAGGAGAGGATTCTACTTTTACAGCAATGGCAAAAACAGTCGGACTGCCTTTAGGCATCGCTGCTTTAAGAATATTAACTAAACAAGTAGATTTAACAGGAGTACAAATACCTGTAAGTAGACAACTCTATGAGCCTATTTTGAAAGAACTAGATTCTCTAGGTATTGAGTTTAAAACAATTATTAGAGAGAAGACTCTATAAACTACAATGAATTAGTTCTTTGGTAAAAGGGTGTTGGGGGTTGTTGTATAATGCGTCTGCTTCTTGAACTTCTACAATTCTTCCTTTATCCATAACTAAAATACGATCAGACATATACCTAACTACAGTAAGGTCATGGGAGATAAAAATATAGCTAAAGCCATATAATTTCTTTAAATCATTTAGCAAGTTTAAAACTTGAGCCTGTACAGAAATATCTAAAGCAGAAACAGATTCATCACATACAATTACTTTAGGCTCTAGCGCAATGCAACGTGCTATACCAACTCTTTGCCTTTGTCCTCCAGAGAATTCATGTGGATATTTATAAAAATCTTTTTCCGATAACCCCACATTTACTAATATTTCCATTGCCTTATCATAGCACCTTTGCTTACTAAAATTAGAGTTATATAATGCAATAGGCTCTAAAATAGCTTTGCCTATAGTCATCCTAGGGTTTAAACTCGAATAAGGATCCTGAAATATAATCTGAATATCCTTTCGCATAGGCCTAAAATCAGACTGTGATAATTGGCAAATATCACTACCTCTATAGAGAATCTCTCCACTAGTGACATCATCTAATTTTAATATTAAATTACCTAAAGTGGATTTACCACAGCCACTCTGCCCTACTAGCCCAAGTGTCTCTCCAGGATAAAGCTGTAATGAAACCCCATCCAAGGCGCGAAAAACTACGGTAGAAAACAAGTTCTTCTTAGTGTAAAAGTCTTTAATTACATTTTTAATTTCCAAAATAGGAGTCTTATCATAAAGATCTTTATGATAAAGATCTCTCATTTGCTTTGTCTGCCTATCCAAAACAACAGTATTGTTCTGAAAGTCTTCCACTGTAGGTAGACGAAGTAGACGATAATCTCCCTTAGGTTTAGCATTTAATAATGCTTCAGTATAGGTATTTGAAGGATTATTAAATACCTCAGAGGTATAACCATTTTCAACAATATCACCTCTATACATAACAATAACCCTATCAGCAATAGAAGATACCAAATCTAAATCATGAGATATAAACAAAATACTCATCTTGTTTTTTCTCTGTAAATCAAGAAGTAGTTCTATAATCTGCTTTTGCACACTAACATCTAAAGCAGTAGTAGGTTCATCTGCTATTAGTAAACTAGGATTACAGCTGATTGCCATAGCAATCATTACCCTTTGCTTCTGCCCACCAGAAATCTCATGAGGATACTTATTGTATATGGTAAGAGGATCTGGCAAATTAACTTGTGCAAAAAGCTGCAGTACCTTTTGTTTTAATTCTTTCTTACCCGATTTTACATCCTGCAAAGACAGAAGCTCTAAAACTTGCTTACCACAGCGCATTGTGGGGTTCAAGGCCGTCATAGGCTCTTGAAATACCATAGCAATTTGCTTACCTTGAATTTCTCTAAATTGTTTAACCGAATAGTCTAAAAGATTTTTACCCTTAAAAAGTATCTCTCCACTATTGACCTTTAAAGATTTAGGATCAAGCAAATTCATAATAGCTTTAGCAGTAAGACTTTTACCCGAACCACTTTCCCCTACAACTGCAACTACCTCATTGCTCTTAATAGAAAAGCTAATGTCACGCAATAAAGAGACATCTCCTTTATTATGCATTAAATCAACATATAAATTGTTAACCTGTAATATCGTAGAAGTAATATCTTTCAAGAGTGATTTAGGTGAAAATTAAAAAAACAAAAATAAACTAATAACTCTAATTAAAACAGTTTAACCTTTAAAAGTACTGCATCTTATAACTTAGGCCACATTTACCTGATCATAATCCTTCACTAAAGTAATTATCGTAGGAGTAGAACTTCGAAATTCTGAAAATACTGGACAAGCAGTCTTAACGGCATCTATCCATTCTTTTAATACAACAATAGAAGCCTCTGAACTTGGCTTTATAATAACATCTATTTTGCGAAAATCTTCTAAAGACTCCGGAACTTTGTATGGGTCGGCAATATGTCCTTGGACTTCAATCTGAATAGATTTTAAATCTAATTTTAAAGTTGTCCCTATTAAAAAACCAATAGAGTGCAAACTCCCAGCTAAAGCAGCTAATTCAAGCTCCTGAGATTCTTTAGTTCTTCGACGTACAAGCTCACGTCCATCTTCCACTGTTAAGGAAAAACTCTCTGTCTTTACAGCAAACTGTCTACTTCTTGCTGAAAAACCTAATACTTTTAAAACTTCTTTCTTCATTTTTTTTTTCTTTAAACTAACCACTTATAAACTATAAAAAAAGGTCCTTTAGATATTTTACTATCAAAAGGACCTACACAACACTTATATTATTTTACAAATAATAATAATAATTATATACTAAATCTTCTTTTGAATAGACACAACTTCCTTAATGGTAAATTGCTTAAACATACCTTTATAACAAATACTGTGCATAAAATATTTTAGAATCATTGCTATTTTCATTTTATCTAAAAAAAAAGCCCCCGATACAATCGGAGGCTACATTATATATTTTCTAAAAAATAAGTATTATATACAACACCCCCTATCCCTTTAAAAGGAATTTAATCATATAGGTATGTTTATAATTATTTTTCATTTTTTTTCTAATCTTGATACTCGAAATTACATATTTTACATATGCAAATTACACAATAAGTACTGTTTAACATTTATTTAACGTCATGGTTTTTTATCATATCCGTTACACCTTGTAGATAGATATATAAGTCATCACTATGGGGATCATTCTCTCTTTGCACCCCCTTTTTATGCCCCAAACGAACAATAATAAGCTCCTCCACAGGATCTACAATAACAAATTGACCTAAATGACCTCTCATATAATAATACTGCTTTCCTTGAAAATCTACTAACCACCAACCTAATCCGTACTCTGGTGAATCTTCAAATTGTTTGGTGATAGATTGCTTTATAAAAAGACTATCTAAGATTGGCTCATCATTCCACTTTCCGTCTTGTAGATAAAGTTTACCAAATCTAGCAAAATCTCTCGCATTACTAGTAAAACAACAAAACGCCTTTTCTATACCTTGGTTGGAAGAATCTAATTGCCACAAAGCGGGGTTTTCTGCCCCCATTGGTTTCCAAAAATAATCACTAACAAACTCTGAAAGATTCTTGCCAGTAGCCTCTTCTAAAACCATAGCTAACAACTGCGTATCTCCACTTTTATAAATAAATTCTTGCCCAGGCATCTGATCAATAGGTAGTGAATACATTACTTGTCTAAGATCGCGATCAAAATATGCTTTAGTAGTAATAGAAAAAGGACTATAATAGGTTTCATCCCAATGTAAGCCACTAGACATTCTTGCAAGATCAATTATCTTAAGACTATCTCTATATTCCCCTTTGAGTTCTGGCAAATAATAGATTACTTTCTCTTGTAAACTAGTAATATATCCTAGTTCAATTGCCTTACCTAATGCAGCTACCACAATACTTTTAGCCATTGAGAAGGAATTGCTTTTAGTATCTTTATCATACCCATCAAAATACCTCTCATACCAAATACTATCCTTTTTAATCACTAAAAAAGCAGTAGTTTCTAGATTAGTTAGAGTATCTTCCAATGTTCTAGGCATAACCGCTTTGTTATAATCCTTAGAAACAGACCAAGGGTCCACAAGTGTACCGGCATCAATAAGACGGGTGGGCAAATACTTATAATCCTCTAAAAAAGCGGTAGAGTGTCCACGTAATATTGTATTCCTTATAGCTGTTACTAAATATTGTAAATTAAAGATGTAAACCACTACAGTCAATACAACTACTAACCCAAGTAGTACCTTGATGAAATTCCAAACTTTTTTCATGAAAATAAAATAACAATAAGTACTAAAAATACGCAAATTACCTCGAATAAAATCTGTTACCTCCTTTTCTTTTTCTATAAACAATAAAGATTTATCTTTGCATCACATATTTTTAATTATACACAAAAATGCACTTTATATCTACTGAATTAGAAAATTATGCTACTACTCATTCTGAAAACGAACCAGATCTACTAGCACAATTGGACATTGAGACCCATCAAAAAATACTACAACCACGCATGTTAAGTGGTCATTTTCAAGGAAGATTTTTGAGTATAATTTCAAAACTTATACGTCCAGAAAACATTCTTGAAATCGGTACTTTTACAGGATACGCTACTTTATGTCTTGCAGAAGGACTACGTGAAAATGGGCATATTGATACTATTGATATTAAAGAAGAGTTAATTGATTTTCAAAGAAAGTACTTCGACTTATCAGGGCAAGGGGAACAAATCACTCAGCATTTAGGAAGTGCAATAGATATTATTCCTACACTAGATAAAAAATATGATTTGGTTTTTATAGATGCTGACAAACCAAATTATATTAATTATTTTCATTTAGTAATGAAAAAAATGAATAAAGGGGGAGTAATTCTTTCAGATAATGTATTGTGGTCAGGGAAAGTTTTAGAAGAAATAAAAGACAACGACAAAAGCACTATTGCATTAAACGAATATAATAGACTTTTACAGGAAGACCCTCGTATAGAAACAGTACTTCTACCAATCAGAGATGGATTAACTATCTCAAGAGTAAAATAAAAAAAGCCTCTAAGTGATTCTGAGGGCACTGATAAAGTAGCCTCTTTTTAGGAAATAGCTTTTTTAAAGACAAAAAATAACGCTTATAAAGGACTTTTTAAAGTCTCTTTGTAAGCGTTATTTGTTTTCTAGCTGTACTATTGGGTGGCTTAAATAGCCTAAAAAAAGGCCTTATACTATCTTTTATGCAAAATAGCTCCATTCGCTACTCATTATCCACTATTTTGAGTATTCTTTTAATATTTACAGTAAAAATCGTGATAGCTCCTTGCATTTCCATACAAGAAAGTCCATAAGAATCCGCACGGTTATAACCATGT